>NZ_JBFLUG010000074.1:0-37586 GCF_041008525.1 Parafrankia sp. FMc2
AACTCACCGCCTGGCAGGCAGCCGTCAACGCCGACCAGCGACAGGTCAACTGGCACTTCACCACCGATGACGCCCGCACCAAACTCCGCCACCTATACCCCACACATTAGCGGCGACAGTCTACTAGCCCTGGTCGAGAAGCTCACGGAGCAGATCTGTGGTGCGCCGCCGGGAAAGCGCCCGCGCTTCCCTTGTGCCGCCCACTGGGACCACGTTGACCCAGATGTCGGTGGCGCCAGCGTCGATCAGGCCGTGGAGCTGGCCACGTACGGAGGCCTCGTCGCCGACGATGGCAGCCTCGGTCGCGGTGGAGGCCCCGCCGATCCTGAGGATGCGCTGGTAGTTGGGCAGGCTGCCGTAACCGGCCGCGGTAGCTGCCGTGGCCGCGCGGGCCTCGTCCAAGTCGTCGTGGACGGCGACGGGAAGTCCGGCGACGATACGCGGGGCCGGGCGGCCCGCCGCGGTGGCCGCGGCATGCACCTTCGGCGCTACGTGGGTCTCGATTGCCCGCGGCGGGGCCATCCACAGCACCACGCCGTCGGCGAGCTGGCCGGCAACCCGGAGTAGGCGGGGCGACAAGGCCGCGAGCAACACGGGCACCGGGTGGCCGATGGGAACCATCCGCTCGGCGGTGCAGGCCGTCCAGTCCTCGCCCTTGACATCGACGGCCTCACCGCGGAGCAGGCCGGTGAGGATGGTGACGTACTCCTCGGTGCTGCGGCCGGGATGGTCGTAGGACAGGCCATAGACGTCCCGGATCAAGCCTTCATGTGAAGGGCCGAGGCCCAGGGTGAAACCGGGCCGGTTCATCGCGGAGACGACGGACGCGGCGCGGTTGGCCTGCAGCAGAGGATGACAGGGATAGGTCTGCAGGACGGCGGTGCCCAGTTCGATCCTGGTCGTCTCGCGGCCCGCGACAGCCATGGCGACGAGCGGGTCACCGGTGACGGCGCTCGCGTACCACAGAGACGTGAAGCCTTGAGCCTCAGCCTCCTTCGCCTGCTGGACAATCTTGTCCGCCGAGCTACCCCCACCGGTCAAACCGATGCGCACTCTGACCTCCCCGTGACTGCTGTACAGACGTCCTACTAGTCGTACGAATGTACAGTTCGGCGTCCGCCGCCCGACAGTAGAAGCCTGTGTTGCTTTCGGTAGTCAAGGATGCACTCTGACGGCAGCGTCGAGATCTACGATGTGCGGGTTCAGGCGGCCAGCCGTGCCAGACCCCGTCCGCATGCGAGCAGCACGACCCGATGATCTGCCGGATGGTGGACGCGGGCAGCTGACCGGTCCCACGCAGGAGGCGCGGTCCCCGCTCTCTGCGGTGCCACCGGGCTGCCGGCAACTCGTGGCCCCCGGCCGGGACCCGCCGGATCGGCCCCGCGGCGTCAGGCGATACCTTCGCTGGTGAGCGGATGGAGCGGCGACGAGGAGGTAGCTGGTGGCATCCTCCCGCCGTGTCGGGTCAACGACGTCCAAGACGCGAACGCTGCTGTTGAACAGCGCGCAGCACCTCATGCTTGAGCACGGCTATGCCGCCGTCACCTACCGAGGTCTCGCGGCCCGCGCCGGCGTTGCTGCGAGCCTCGTGCAGTACTACTTCCCCACCCTTGACGATCTCTTCGTGGCGTTGTTGCGGAGCGGAACGGACCGTATCCTCGAACGATTCGCCGAGGCATCCCGAACGGAGCAGCCGCTCCGAGCGGTCTGGGAGTACGCGAGCGACAAGACCGCGACAGCTCTACTCCTGGAGTTCATGGCTCTCGCGAACCATCGCAAGGCCATTCAGGGCGAGATCGGTCGCGGTGGTGAGCGTGTCCGCGAAGCTCAGCTCGAGGCCGTGTCCCGGCAGTGGACACATTACGGCCTTGACGAACGGGTTGTGTCCCCGGCAGGGCTCCTGTTCATGATCAACTCTATTCCCCGCATGCTGGCGCTTGAGGAGTCCTTCGGCACCCATACCGGTCATCACGAGGCGATCGAGATCATTGAGCGGTTTCTTGACCACATCGAACCCCGTCGGCACGATCGCGAAGAATAAGATCTTCGGGCCGATTAGCCAGGGCCAGCAGAGTCTGTAGCGGTTCGGCACCGGATTTTTCTCCCGGTTCCGGGGCGATCGCCGATCACGTGCTTGGCGTCGACGACCGTGTTGGGTGCGAATTCGTTCCGGCCAGTCCGTCGGTCACCCGCGCCCCCGGGGGCCGTCCGAGCCATCGTGCTGCTCACACGCTGCCGGGTCCCAGGGGCTCGATCCGAAGACGATCGGCTTGACTAATGCCTCCGGCCATCTCGGGGGGTGCCCGAGGAGATCGACTTCGGCGTGCTGATCTTAGCCTCCGACGCTCCTAGCTTCCGCTCGTGCAAGACCCCTGTGTCCACGTGGCCCGCCCGGGCCCGCCGGGTCGTCAGACGCCGCCCGGTCCGTCAGCCGACGGCGACCTCGCCGACGAGGGTGGTGCGGTGCATGAGCCGCCGCGATGTCGCGGCAAACGGCGTCGCCCGGTGCAGCATCCCCGTGTTGTCCCAGATGACGAGATCGCCAGCGCGCCACCGGTGACGCAGGACGAACCTCGGCTGCGTCGACCAGTCGAGCAGTCTCTCCAGTAGGGCCCGTCCCTCGTCCACGGGCAAACCGATGACCTTCCCTGCCGTCGCGCCGAGCAGCAGCGACTTACGGCCGGTCTGACGAGTCCACACCAGCGGATGCTCCCGGGCAGGCACCCGCGCCCACGTGGCCTGCTGCTCCTCGGTCGCGTCCGGATGGGCTCGTCGCTGCGCCGTGGCGAAGCTGTGCGCCACGCGGAGATCAGCGATCCGCTCCTTCTCCGCCGCGGGGAGAGCGGCGTAGGCGGCATACGTGCTCGCGAACTCGGTGTCCCCGCCGTTCTCGTCCACCTCGCGCGCCGTCAACAGCGTCGCCTTCTGCGGCAGCTCGTCGGTGGCGCCATCAATGTGCCAGAGGAAGTTCCCCTGCCGATACCAGGCCAACGCCGCGTCCGTCCTCGATGGATCCAGCGTGATCGTGGCGATCTCCGGGAACTCGTGCTCACCCGTAGGATTCGGAACGACCTCACCGAGTAGCCGGCTGAATATCACCAGCTCACGGTCGCTGATGTCGGCTTCCCGGTAGACGACGGCCCCATGCCGCTCCAGGGCCTCCAAACACTCGACCAACCTGTTGGCGGCTCATCCACGCCAACCGGAAACGATTCGTCGAAGACTCCCGCTTCCCTCTCCCAGCCGGACAAGACGCCCGCGCGATCGACCGAGACGTCTCTGGAACGGGCCGACGCGGGGGGCCGGGAGCAAGACCTACTCCACCGGGCACGCGCCGAAGACGTCCTGCACTGGCAGCAGCACCACCGCCCGATCTCCTCCGAAACACTCCGCAAACGACTCCACGTCGGCGCAAGAACGGCCCGCCGCCTGGTGGCCCAGCTGCGCAACGACACTCACGTCACGCTCGACCGCCGCACGCCGCAGTCGGAGGCGCCGTAGGCGTCAGCGACGCCGGATCGACTCCGCTGCACCCGCCCCGACATCCGCACCCTCAGCCCGACCGCTGGACCTGGCTCGTCGTCGCGGCCCACACCCAGCTCCGCGTCGCCCGCTTCTCGGCCAAAGACCTGCGCCGGTCCTGGGAGAAACCGGCACCGCCGGGATGGCTCACACCCGCCCGAATCCGACGCGGGTTACGGAACGTCCGCACAACCCTGCCCCCAGCGCACCGAAGCCCATAAGGGATTCCTCAAAGGCAACTGGGACACTACCGACCTGTCCTATGCCAGCCCGCTGCTCCCGGACTCGGAACCCGCCCTCCGCTGGTGACCGTCGGCGGCCTCGATGCGGTGGAAGGTACCGGTGAGGTTCACCGACAGATAGCGTTCCCAGAGCTCGACGGTGTGCGGGATTCGCCGGCATTTGCATTCCGACGGAGTACGGCGGGCAGGGCTTGACCCAGGATCATCAGAGCGCCTTCATCGAGGAGATCACGGGTACGAGTACCCGATCGAGATCCAGGTTCCGACGTTCTCACCCTGTGCCGCGGTGCTCCTCGAGGACGTAGCTCACCATCGCCCGTGAGACCCCGGCAGCCCGCGCGACATCCGCGGCGATGACACACCGTCTCGCCGACGCCTCCGGCAGGACCACCGCCCCTACCCCTCGTCATGGCCAGCGGGATATCCGAGCTTGCCCGCGTTAGCGACGCAATGGTACCGTGCTCCGAACTCGGCTGACGCGCGTTAGTGGCTTGCGTCATGACCACATCGACCCTGCCACTGCTCTGGATGGCACGACCACCGGCGAGTGCCTTCACACGGTCGTCTCACGAGGCATCTCGAGGAGGTCTGGTTGGACGCGAACTCCTACCGGTCCGCCCCCACCGGTCCGCCCCCGGCGACGACTGCTACGACGTCGCGTTCCTTGGAGGTCTGCTCGCATGAGCCAGTTCCCAGACGGCTTCCTGTGGGGCGCGGCCACCGCGCCGCACCAGGTCGAAGGTGGCAACGTCAACTCCGACATGTGGCACGCCGAGTGGGCGAAAGGATCGCACTTCGCCGAGCCGTCCGGTGACGCGTGCGACCACTATCACCGGTATCCGGAGGACATGACGCTGCTCGCGGACCTCGGGCTGAACGCGTATCGGTTCGGGGTGGAATGGTCCCGGATCGAACCGGAGGAAGGATTTTTCTCCCGTGCCGCCCTGGACCACTACCGCCGTATGGTGGGCGCCTGTCTGGAGCGCGGCATCACGCCCGTCGTGACGCTGAGCCACTTCTCGACGCCGCGGTGGTTCGCGGCGGCCGGCGGCTGGAGCAACGACGCGGCCGCGGACCGCTTCGCCCGCTACGCCGGCCGGGTTGCCGCGCACCTCGGGGATCTCGTCCCCTGGATGAGTACCTTCAACGAGCCGAACCTCGTCTCGATGATGGTCCACATCGGCCTGGTACCGGCCGCCGCTCGCGACGAACCGCTCGGCCGATCGAACTCGACCGATCCGGAGCCTGCGAGGCAGTCAGATTCCGGCGCCGCCTGGCCCTCTCACAGCGTCGATGTCATGGCGACGGCACACCGCAAGGCCGTCGAGGCGATCAAGTCCGGCCCGGGTGACCCGGCGGTGGGGTGGACGCTGGCCCTCGTCGACCTGCAGCCCGCCGACGGGGGTGAGCAGCGATGGCGGGCGGTCCGGCAGTCGGCGCTGCTCGACTGGCTCGAGGTCTCCCGCGACGACGACTTCGTCGGTGTGCAGACCTACACCCGGGAACGGATCGGTCCCGACGGCATACTGCCGGTACCCGAGGGGGTCGCCACCACACAGACCGGGTGGGAGGTCTATCCGGAGGCGCTCGGCCACACCGTTCGGCTGGCCGCCGAGCATGCTCGGGTTCCCGTCCTGGTGACCGAGAACGGCATGGCTACCGCCGACGACGACGCCCGGGTCGCCTACACCTGCGCGGCGCTCGGGGGACTCGCCGGATGCGTCGCGGACGGCGTCGACGTACGCGGCTACCTGCACTGGTCGCTGCTGGACAACTTCGAGTGGACGTCGGGCTACCAGATGACCTTCGGGTTGATCGCGGTGGACCGGACTACGTTCGAGCGCACCGTCAAGCCCTCGGCCCGCTGGCTCGGCAAGGTCGCCCGCGCGAACGGTCTCACCTGACCGCCTCGGGAACGGACCCCCGCTCGGCGCCTCGTTCCCGTGCGAGCCAAGGAGCTGCCATGTCGTATCGCTGGGCGATCGCGGGCACGGGTTCCATCGCGCACCAGTTCGCAGCCGCGCTGGGGCGCCTGCCCGACGCCGAACTCGTGGCGGTCGGTTCCCGCCACCAGCGGACGGCCGACGAGTTCGGGGACGCCCACGGCATCCCGCCCGGACGCAGGTACGGATCGTACGAGCGGCTCGCCGCCGACGACGGCGTGGATGTCGTCTACGTGGCCTCGCCGCATTCCCATCACCACCGCCACACCCTGCTGTTCCTGCGCGCCGGCAGGGGCGTGCTATGCGAGAAGCCCTTCGCCGTCGACGCGGAACAGGCCGCCGAGATGGTGGCGACCGCGCGGGCCCAGGGGCAGTTCCTGATGGAGGCGATGTGGAGCCGGTTCCTGCCCGCCTACGTCAAGATCCGGGAGTTGGTCGCCGCGGGCACCATCGGCACCGTGCTGGCCGTCGAGGGTGACTTCGGCTTCCCCCTCCCTGTGGACCCAACCAACCGCATGTTCGACCTGGCCCAGGGCGGCGGTGCCCTGCTCGACCTCGGCGTCTACCCGATATCTCTGGCCAGCATGCTGCTCGGCGAACCGGCGCAGGTCGCGGCGTTCGGCCAGCTCGGCTCGACCGGCGTCGACGAGCACATCGCCGTCTTGACCAGCTACCGCGACGGCGGCGCGGTAGCGGTCGCGAAGGCGTCCCTGCGGGCAAGTCTCGCGTGTACCGGCCGCATCGCCGGCTCCGCGGGCAGCATCGAGCTGCCCGCGTTCATGCACTGCCCGGAGGAGCTGGTCGTCCGGGGCCGGTCCGGCACCGAACGGCTGAGTCTTCCCGCTGCCGCCGACTCGGCCGACGGGAGCAACCCCGAGCCCGGCGGGACAGATGCCCCCGCCCGGCAGGGTGACGGCGACCGGTCCGGCGGCGGGTTGCATCACCAGGTCCGCCACGTGCAGAGCCGGTTGCGGGCCGGGCTCCTGGACAGCGACGTCATGCCGCTCGAGGAGTCCGTCTCGGTGATGCGGACGCTCGACGCCGCACGTGCCCAGATCGGGCTGCGCTACCCGGTCATCTAGCTCGTACCGAGGCCACCGTCCGGCGGCTCGACCCCATCGCACGACCGATTCGCGGGAGAGGAAAGGTATGCCCGTCAGCCTGGACCGCCGCACCCGCCGTGATGCCGACCTGCGGAAGGTCGGCATCGAGGACTTCCTGAAGGACGATTTCCCGGACCTCGTCGCGCGTCACGGCTCCCTCGTAGCGGCGGGAATCGTTTCGCTCGACGCCCCGCCGCTGGCCGTCGAGATCGGCGACCATTGCTGGTCGTTCTCGGCGGACGGCGACACGCTGGCCGCCTCGCGCGGCATCGCCGACGGCGCGCTCGTCGTGACGTTCACCGAGGTCGACTTCTCCGACTGGGTCCAGAACCAGCGGTCGTTCAACGCGATGCTCACCGCCCGCTCACTGCGATACCGCGGTGGCAGCGAGCGGGACGTCTCCGTCTGGGACTCGCTGTGGCTGACGCTGCTCGAAGGCTGGCCGACCGTGGACGACGGAATCGGGTTCGTCGATCGCGGCGGGGAGCCGCTCGACTTCGGTCGTGTCTTCACGCCCGACGACGATCCAGCCGACGTCGCTCACTTCCTCCGGGAAGCCGGCTTCCTCCATCTGCGGGACTGGGTGGACCCGACGGCCATGGTGGCGGTCTCCCGCGACATCGATCGCGCGCTGCCGGACTACCAGGAGGGCGACGGCCGGTCGTGGTGGGCCACCGTGGCGGACGGCAGCCGCCGCTGTGTCCGGCTCCAGGAGTTCGTCGACCGGTCCCCGACGACCAAGGCGATCCTGCTCGGCGAGCGCTGGGACCAGCTACGTCGCACGCTGGCCGGCGACGACGACCTCGTGCAGCCTTCTGCCGAAGGCAGGGGCCTCGAAGCGCTCGTCAAACCACTGGGCGTGACGGTCGGCGCCTCCGACGTCAGTTTCCATCGCGACTGCCACTTCGGTCGCCACGCCTACGGCTGCTCGGGAGCGGTCGTCGGGATCGCCGTCACCGCGAGCGGTGCAGCGAACGGGCGGCTGCGAGTGATCGCTGGTTCCCACCGGGTCCTGATGCCGGTCGAGATCGCCAAGACGCGGCCCTACCTGCCGGTCGTCGCGGTCTCGACCGAACCCGGCGACCTGACGGTCCACCTGAGCTGCACGTTGCACGAGTCGGCGCCGCCGGTGGCCGAGGAACACCGCGTCATGTACACCGGTTTCGGGCTCGCGCCACGGGAGCCGGGTTCCGCGGCCGGTGGCCGGGCTCTGTCGGAGCTACGCGAGCGGATCTCCGACATACTGCTCGAGCAGTCCGGCGCGCCCTCCCCGTGACATCCGTCCCCAGCGGTGAGGACCCGATACGGCCTGCCGGCGGCGAGGAGGGACGACCAGCACGGCGCGAGCAGGCACCCCGGGCGCTGCGCACCCTGTTCGCCTACGCCGGCGACGGCAGGCGGCTGCTCGTCGCCGGCTACCTGCTGATCCTGATCGACGCCGTAGCGCAGAGCCTCACTCCCGCCGTCTTCCGGGTGGTGCTCAATCGCATCCAGGCCGACCCGCAGCGCTTCCTCCACACCGGCTGGCAGGGACCGCTGGCAGCCGCGGCGGCGGTGTCCGCGACGTTCCTCACCGCCGCCTATTTCTCCCACACCTGGACCCGTCGCGGCGCCGCGCGGTGGGCGAACAACCTGCGGCGTTCCCTGTACGAACACGTCCAGCGGTTGTCCGTCGACTTCTTCCACCGCTCGCACGTCGGTGACGTCGCCGCCCGGATCAACCAGGACATCGAACGCCTCGAGGTGACGGTCTGGCAGGGGCAGGGGCTGGGGGTGTGGTGGGCGGTCGCGCTGCTCGTGATCTCGGTGGGGCTGATCGCGTGGGTCGACTCGTGGATGGCGCTGCTCGCGCTGGGGTTGCTCGCGGTGGCCGTGGTGTGGACGCTGCTGGTGTTCCCGCGGCTTCGACGCCACAGCCGCGACATCCGGGACGAGCTCGGCAGGACCTCCGGGAGCCTCGCCGAGATGCTCGGCGTCAACACCCTCCTCAAAGCGTTCAACGCCGAACAGGACGCTGCCGCCGAGGTCCGCGACGGGACCGACCGGGTGCGGGCCGGGTCCGAGTCGCTCGCGCGGCTCCAGCACCGCTACGCCGATCCGCTTGGTTTCCACCTCTCGTTCGTGGCACCGTTCCTGCTGCTGTTCGTCGGAGCGTGGCGCACGGCGTCCGGCACCCTGGCGATCGGTGACGTCGTCGGCATCTGGGGCTTCTGGCTACGAGGATCGAGCGCGCTCACAGTGGTCATGACCGGCCTGCCGGAACTGCTCGCCGGCCTGACCGCCAGCGAACGCGGCGCCGAACTCCTCGCCGAACGACCCGCCGTCAACGATCGACCCCAGGCGCCTGCGCTGACCGTCACAGCCGGCGCGATCGGCTTCGAGGACGTCTCGTTCGCCTACCCCGGCCGGCGGTCGCACCTCGTCCTCGACGGCTTCGACCTGACGATCCGACCCGGCGAGAGCGTCGCCCTCGTCGGGCCGTCCGGCGCCGGAAAGTCGACCGCCACACAGTTGTTGCTGCGGTTCTTCGACCCGCTCGACGGCCGCGTGACCATCGACGGCCAAGACCTGCGGGAGTTGACCCAGAGCTCCGTGCGCGCCGCCGTCGGCGTCGTCTTCCAAGAATCGGTCCTGCTCAGCGGCTCGCTCGCCCGTAACCTCCGGCTCGCGAAACCGACCGCCACCGACGACGAGCTCCAGGCTGCGCTCGAGGCGGCCAACGCCTGGGAGTTCGTCCGGACCTGGGACAGCGGCATCCACTCCGAGGTCGGCGAGCGTGGCGTCATGCTCTCCGGCGGACAACGCCAACGACTCGCCATCGCCCGAGTGATGGTGAAGGACCCCGCCGTCGTGGTGCTCGACGAGGCGACCAGCGCCCTCGACGCCGGCAGCGAGCGGGTCGTCCTCGGCGCCCTCAAACGGCTGCTCGCCGGCCGGACCTCGCTCGTCATCGCCCACCGCCTCGCCACGGTCCGCAGCTGCGACACCATCGCCGTCGTCGAACACGGGAAGGTCGCCGACAGCGGCAGCCACGCGTCGCTGCTCCGGTCGTCGGCGACCTACCGCTCCTACTGTCGTGAGCAGTCCGTGGCGTGAACTGGCGGTGGCGTGAACTGGCGGTGGCTCGAACCATCCTGTGGCGGGGGCAGGGCTCACATTGCCGGTGCCGGCTCAGTTTCCGGTGCCGTCGGCGCAGATCCGTTCCCGGGTCACCTCGAAGGCCCCGCCGGTCGGGCCGACCTGGACACACCGGAACCTGGCGTTAATCACCGAGGAGCTGCAGTGAACGTGAATCCCATCATTCCCGGCTTCTACCCGGATCCCTCGATCTGCCGGGTGGGCGACGACTTCTACCTGGTGAATTCGAGCTTCGAGTACTTCCCTGGCGTACCGATCTTCCACAGCACCGACCTGGTGGAGTGGAAACAGATCGGCAACGTCCTGACCCGCCCCTCGCAGCTCAACGTCACCACCGGGCCCGCCGCAGCCAGCACGGGCATCTACGCTCCGACGCTGCGCCACCATGACGGCACGTTCTGGCTCGTCACGACCAACGTCAACGACATCAGGAAAGGTCATCTGATCGTCTGGGCCGACGACCCCGCCGGTGAGTGGAGCGACCCCGTGTACACGACGGGCGCCATCGGAATCGACCCCGACCTGGCCTGGGACGAGGACGGCACCTGCTATCTCACCTGGGCGTTGGACGGTATCCATCAGGCGGTCGTCGACCCGGAGACAGGCAAGCTGCTCTCCGAGCAGCGGCCGCTGTGGAAGGGGACCGCGCGCGCGCACGCCGAGGGCCCGCATCTGTTCCGGCGCGACGGCTGGTGGTACCTGCTCATCGCCGAGGGCGGCACCGAACGCGGCCACGCCGTCTCGATCGCCCGCTCCCGCGTCATCACCGGCCCGTTCACGGGCAATGCCGCGAACCCGATCCTCACCCGGGCCGGCATCGATCATCCGGTGCAGAACACCGGCCACGCCGATCTCGTCGAGCTGCCCGACGGGCAGTGGGCCATGGTCTACCTCGGCGTGCGCCCTCGCGGAATTACGCCGATGTTCCACGTCAACGGCCGTGAGACCTTCCTGGCCGGCGTGGACTGGGTTGACGGTTGGCCGGTGGTCGTCGAGGACCGGTTCCTCGCCGAGCCCTGTCCGACCTCGTTCAGCGACGACTTCGCCGCCCGGGAACTCCACCCGCGATGGATCTCTCAAGGTGTCGACCCGAGAACGTTCGCCCGCCAGCGACCGGGAGGCGGGCTGGACCTTGCCCCCGGCCCGGCGGGCGACGCACGGCGACTGCTCGCCGTGCGTGCCCGTGACCTCCAGTGGCAGGCGTCCGCGACGATCGCCTCAGGGGACGCCGGCCTGAGCGTCCGGATCGACGACGCGCACTGGGCGGCGGTCGAACGAAACGGCGACACGCTCTCCGTTCGCCTCGTAGTCGGCCCGCTCGACCAGACGCTCGCGACAGTCCTCGGAGTCGGCGCCGACCGTCCGCTCGCCGTACGCTCCCTCCCGAACGACCACGCCTTCTTCACCGCCGACAAGGGCCCCGACCGGCTCGAGCTGGGCTACCTCGACGACGGGTTCCACGCCCTGGCCACCGTCGACGGCCGGTACCTTTCCACCGAGGTCGCCGGCGGCTTCACCGGACGCGTCATCGGCGTCGAGGCCCTCGGTGGCGAGGCCATCCTCACGAGGTTCGACTACTCGGCGCTGGACACATGACCGACCCGGACCGACCGATCATGGAGCCGGCTCGGTCCCGTCGGCACCGCCTACGCCGTCTTCGTCGGCATCGGCGCCGTCGGTACGGCCCTGGTCGGAGTGATCTGGGCTGCGGCCGTTCGGTACCGGGCCAGGACGTCGGGCAGCGGCGTTGCCGTGTGGGTCGTCGTGTGGGTGTCGTGCCAGGTGGGCGGGGGGCCGTCGCCGGACAGCGCGGTGGCGGCTTGGCGGGCCGCGCCGTCGGCGACGTACTCGCCGGGTGGGGGTATGGCGACGGGCAGGCCGAGGACCGCGGAGGCGAGTTCACGGACGGCCCTCGACCGGGCACCGCCGCCTACCAGGATGGCCCGCTCGACCGGTACGCCCTGCCCGCGTAGGACCTCGATGCCGTCGGCGAGCAGGCACAGCAGTCCCTCGACGGCGGCTCGGGCGAGGTTCGGCCGCGTCATCGAGGTAAGCGTGAGGCCGTGCAGTTGGCCGGTGGCGTCGGGCAGGTTCGGGGTGCGCTCGCCCTGGAGGTAGGGCACGAACACCAGCCCGTCCGCGCCCGCCTCCGCCGTGCGGACGAGGGCGTCGAACTCGTCATGGTCGACGTCGAGCAGCCGACGGGTGGCGTCGAGAACGCGGCTGGCGTTGAGCGTGCAGGCCAACGGGAGGTAGCGGCCGGTGGCATCGGCGAACCCGGCGACCGACCCGGAGGCGTCTGCCGGCCGGACGTCTGAGACGGCGGCGACCACGCCTGAGGTACCCAGCGAGACCAGGCATTCCCTCGGATGGAGGCCCAGGCCGAGGGCAGCGGCGGCGTTGTCTCCGCAGCCGGGCCCCAGCGCGAGGTGCCCCAGCCCGGCCCTCGGGTCGCCGTGGCCCACTACCTCGCCCGGTCCCGCCACGTCGGGAAGGCGGATGCTGTCGACACCGTCCCGTTCGCTGCGGCGTAGGGCGAGTGCGAGCAGGTCACGGCGGTAGCCGCCGCTGGCGGGGTCGGGGTCGTAGTAGCCGGTGCCGGAGGCGTCGGAGCGGTCGGTGCGCAGCGTGTCGAGCGAGCGGGCGCCGGACAGCCGCCAGGTGAGCCAGTCGTGCGGCAGCGCGATCGCGGCGATCCGTGCCGCCGCGACGGGTTCGTGGTCGGCCAGCCAGCGCAGCTTGGTCACCGTGAACGACGCCACCGGTACCGAGCCGACCGCGTCCACCCACGCGGCCGCTCCGGCCTGCGGGTCGCCGTCACCGAGTTCGGCGACGAGGTCGTTCGCTGCCCGGGCCGAACGGGTGTCGTTCCACAACAGTGCCGGTCGGATCACCGTCCCGGCGGCGTCCAGGCAGATCATCCCGTGCTGCTGCGCGGCGACCGAGACCGCCGCGACGTCGGCCAGACCACCCGCCTGTTTCACCGCGGCCCGCAACGCCGCCCACCAGTGCTCCGGATCGATCTCGGTCCCCTCCGGATGCGGCGCGGACCCGGACCTGACGAGCTCACCGGTCTGGGCGTCCCGGACCACGACCTTGCAGGACTGGGTGGACGAATCAATCCCCGCGACCAACGTCACGACACGTCGTCCGCACCCGGCCGGTCGATAAGGTGCTCGACCGCGAGTTGCTGGAGACGGACGAAGCCGAAGTCGCGTTCGGCGGCCGCATCCGGGTCGAAGTCGTCGTCGCCGGTGAGCAGGTCGGCCACGCTTTCCCCCGGCCCGAGCGTCGGGGTGGCCAGGTCCATGACACCGGCGTAGGCCATCGCGTCCTGGACCCGGGGGTCGGCGCGGAAGCGACGCACCTTGTCGGCCAGCAACAGGTAGGTCGACATGCAGGCGGCGGCGGATTCCCAGACACCGGTCAGGTGCTCGGTGCGCGAGGGCTTGTAGTCGAAATGCCGCGGGCCGGTGTAACGGGGGCCGTCGGGACAGCTGGGGAAGCCGTTCTCGATCAGGTCGACCGTGAAGAACGCGGACAGCAGGTCACCGTGCCCGAAGACCAGGTCCTGATCGTATTTCAGGCCCCGCTGGCCGTTGAGGTCGAGGTGGAACAGCTTCCCGCTCCACAGCGCCTGGCCGAGCGCGTGGGTGTAGTTCAGGTTCGCCATCTGCTCGTGCCCGGTCTCCGGGTTGACCCCGACGATGTCACCGTGGTCCAGCTCGGCAATCAGCGCCAGGGCATGTCCGACGGTGGGCAGGAAGATGTCGCCGCGTGGCTCGTTCGGCTTGGGTTCCAACGCGATCCGCAGGTCGTAGCCCTGCGCCTTGATGTAGCCGGCGACCGTGTCAATGCCTTCCTTGTACCGGTCGAACGCCGCGTGGACGTCCTTCGAGCCGTCGTACTCGCCGCCTTCCCGGCCGCCCCACATCACGAACGTCGTCGCACCCACCCGTGCGGCCAGGTCCACCGCCCGCAGCACCTTGCGCAGCCCGAACCGGCGCACCGACCGGTCGTTGGACGTCAGCCCACCGTCCTTGAACACCGGATGGGTGAAGGTGTTGGTCGTCACCATCTCGATCACGAGGCCGGCCGCGTCCGTCGCCGCCTTCAGCCGTCCGACCCGGTCGTCACGGGTGGCCTCGTCCGCGTCGAACGCGAACACGTCGTTGTCGTGGAACGTGATCCCCCACGCGCCCAGCTCCGCCAGCCGTCCGGCGTATTCCCAGGGGTCGAGCAGCGGTCGCGTCGCCAGCCCGAACGGGTCCACCCCGGGCCAGCCGACCGTCCACAGTCCGAACGAGAACCTGTCGTCGAGCGTCGGCCGTCGCACCATCCCGCACCCCTCACCCACATCGACATCTTTTGTTTCATCGCGAACCTAAATCGTCGGGCGCGGTAGCGTCAATGCGTGTCCCTCGACGTCCCGGACCTCTCCCCGCGGCGATCGCAGCCCGCCACCACGGCGGCAGCGACGGCCTCCGCCCGCCAGTCGACACTGCGCGAGAGCAACCTCGCCCTGGTCGTCCGCACGGTCGCCGCCGCCGCCGAAGCGCCCTCGCGGGCAGAGGTGGCAGCTGCCACCGGGATGACCCGGGCCACCGCATCGCGACTCGTGGACGAGCTGGTCAGAGCCGGGATCGTCGACGAGATCGAACGCCCGGCCGTCCTGCGGCGAGGCCGCCCGATGACCCCGCTCGTCGCCGGCTCCCGCATCGTCGCGTTGGGCCTGCAGGTCGATGCCGGATTCCTCGCCGCCCGCCTGGTAGACCTGCGCGGCCAGACCCTCGCCGAACACCTCCAGCCGGCCGACCTCGCCGGCAGCGACCCCGCCCCGGCGTTCGTTCGCCTCGGCTCGGCAAGCGAGGCCCTCCTCGCCCGGCTACCCCCCGACGTTCGCCTGATCGGCGCCGGTCTCGCCCTGCCCGGCATCGTCGACCAGGAAACCGGCCGCCTCCTGCATGCACCCAATCTCGGCTGGTCCGACCTGGACCCCGCCGACCTGCTCGGCAGCACCCTGGCCGGGCTTCCGCTGACCGTGGGCAACGAGGCCGACCTCGCCGCCGCCACCGTCTCCCACCACGCACCCGGACGCGCCGGGAAGCTCTCGGACTTTCTCTACCTGTCCGGCGAGATCGGCATCGGCGGCGCCGCCGTCCGCGGCGGCCAGGTCGTGACCGGACGACACGGCTGGGCCGGCGAAATCGGCCACGTCTGCGTCGACCCGAACGGACCACCCTGCCGCTGCGGCTCCACCGGCTGCCTCGAGCAGTACGCCGGCCGCCACGCCCTCACCACCGCCGCCGGACTCACCCCCGACACCCCGGCCGACCAGCTCACCGAGCTCGCCCGCAACGGCCACCGCACCGCCCAGACCGCGATCACGCGCGCGGCCCGAGCCCTCGGCATCGCCCTCGCCAGCACCATGAACATCCTCGACATCCCCACCGTCGTCCTCGGCGGCTACCTCGCAACCCTCACGCCCCTGCTCCGACCCGACGTGGAGGAGATCCTGCAAGGCCGGGTGCTGTCAGCACGCTGGATCTCCCCCACCGTCCGCGCCCACCCGCAACCCACCGCACCCGCGGCAACCGGCGCCGCATTCCGGCGACTCGCCGCCGTCGTCGCCGACCCGGCGCGATGGACAGCAGGACCGCACCGACGCTGACGACGGCAGCTGCGTGGTTCACCGAGGGTGCCGCAGACCTTCCGCGAGCAGCTACCCGGCGCCGTGGACCGCTACCAACGTCTGCCCCCCGGCTGGCGGGCCAGATCGGCGCGGTGGTCCGCGAGTTAGCCGGCCGCGCGGGCGCAAGCGTGTTGTCCGCGCTGCGCATGGCCGCGTCCCGGCACACCGCGCTGAGGGTTCTGCCCCGCCAGCCGCTGCCCGAACGGCCGGTGCACCGCGCAGTCGACGACGGTTCAGGAATCGCCTTTTGCAGGTGTCGCCAGATGGCTGTTGACGATGCTACGAATGACGTCGAGGCTTCCTTGCGGAAGCATCGAGCCGAAAAAGGCGAAGAAGTGCGGCAACGAAAAGGTGCCCAGAGCGCTCGACGCACTGGGCTGTTCCTTGCTCGAGGCCGCCCCGCCGGTGAATTCTGCGGAGATCGGCGCCAGCGCGCTTCTGAGTGCCGTTCTCAGAGCCGGTCCGAGGTCGGGGTGGTCAAGCCAGTCTCCGAGTAGGGAGTCGTTCGTGAGGTCGGGAACGATCCGGTCGCCCGCCAGGGTGATGCGTTGTTCGAGGAGTGCGTGTTCGGCGTCGCGGCCGATCTGGATGGTGTAGTCGCCGGGGGGGACGATCCACCGGTGGTAGCGGATGTCCCAGTAGGCGAAGGCTCGGCGGTCGAGGTGGAACGTCACGGTCGTCGAGTCGCCGGGGGTTAGGGTGACCTTCTGGAAGGCACGTAGTTCACGGGCCGCGCGGCGAACGGGGCCGGTCCGGGTCGCGACGTAGACTTGGGCGACGTGGCTGCTGGTCCGCGGGCCCGTGTTGCTCAGGTCGACCTCGACGCGGGCGCTGTCCGCGCCGAGCGGCCGGACCCGTAGTCCGCTGGTCTCGACGCGGCCGTAGCCGAGTCCGTGGCCGAAGGGGTAGCGGGCGGGAACATCAGCCGTGCTGTGGTACCGGTAGCCCACCAGCACACCCTCGCCATAGCGGACTGCGTGCTGCTCGCCGGGGAAGTTCAGGTAGGCGGACGTGTCCTCGACACGCCGCGGAACCGACTCGGCGAGCCGTCCGGACGGCTCGGCGACACCGAGCAGAACATCAGCAAGAGCACCACCACCTGCCTGCCCGAGCAGGAAGGTGTCCAGGATCGCGTCGACCTGGTCGTGCCAACCCTCCACCGTCACCACACCACCATGCGACAACACCACAACCGTGCGCGCCGCGACGGCCGCCACCGCCCGGATGAGCTCGACCTGCCTGTCGGGCAGCGCGAGTGTCTCGCGGTCGTATCCCTCCGACTCCGTGCCGTCCGTCAGCCCGGCCATGACCACCGCGACGTCGGCGGTCCGGGCCACCGCGACCGCCTCGGCCAGCGCCTTCTCGTCCTCGTCCACGTCCACGTCCACGAGGCTGTAGCCAGCGGCGTGGACGACTCGTCCGCCGCGCGCGGCGATGGCCCGGCCGATCTCCTCGAGCGGAATGTCCAGCCGGGTGGGTAGGACCTTCGAGCTCCCACCGCCCTGGAACCGGGGACGAGCGGCCAGCGCGCCGATCACGGCGACCGTGCCGGCCCCGGTCAATGGCAGCACCTCACCGTCGTTCTTCAGCAGGACCATGCACTCGGTCGCCAGCCGGCCAGCCAGCCGGTGATGCGCGTCCCAGTCGACTTCGACCTCGACCTCGGCGCGGCGACTGGTCAGGGCGAGTAGGCGAGTGACGGCCGCGTCCACAAGGCGTTCGTCCAGTTCGCCCGCGCGTAGCGCGGCGAGCACCGCGGCGTCGCCGGATCCGCCGTCGTAGGGCATCTGCAGGTCCAGCCCCGCGGTGAGTGCCGCCACGCGGTCGTGCACGGCCCCCCAGTCGGAGACCACGAGTCCGCGGAAGCCCCACTCCTCCCGTAGCACCTTGGTCAGCAGCCAGGTGTGCTCCGAGGCGTAGATCCCGTTGACCTTGTTGTAGGCGCACATGACGGTGGACGGTTTCGCCTCGGTCACTACGCGTTCGAACGCCGGCAGGTAGATCTCTCGAAGCGTGCGCTCGTCGACCTCGGCGCTCACGACCAGCCGGTCAGTCTCCTGGTTGTTGGCCGCGAAGTGTTTGACCGACGCGCCGACGCCGTTGTCCTCCAGGCCCCGTACGTGGGCCACCCCGAGGACTCCGGACAGCAGCGGGTCCTCGGAGTAGTACTCGAAGTTCCGCCCGCACAGCGGGGCACGCTTGATGTTCACGCCGGGGCCCAGGACAACGCTCACGCCCTGTGCCCGTGCCTCCACGGCCAGCGCCGTGCCGATGGCGTGCGCCACCTCTGGATTCCAGCTTGAACCGACCGCGACCGCCGGTGGGAAGCAGGTCGCCGGCAGCGACGCGGTCAGCCCGAGATTGTCGCCGGACGTGCCCTGGTAGCGCAGCCCGTGCGGGCCGTCCGACATTGTGATCGGCTCGATGCCGGCTGCCGGCACGGCCTTCGTCCGCCACATGTCCGCACCCGACAGCAGCGCCACCTTGTCTTCGTCGGACAGTTTCACTGGTTGGGCGATGCCCACGTCGGCTCCTCACGGAATTCGGTGAAGGCGAAATAGATGAGCCCGCTGGCCCGGGCCCGCATCTCTCAAGGGAGCCTGCCGGTGCGGGCGATCTCGCCGAGCCGGCGGGCGGAGGGCTTCACGGTACGGGCGAACGATCGCGATGTCCTCCGGGTAGCGGTGGTAGTGGTCGCAGCCGCGCCGGGCGGTTCGGCGAAATGCGAGCCCGCCGCCCATTCCTGTGGCCGCAGGTCAGCGCCGATTTCGAAACCTTCAGTGCCGGCCGCACTCCCGTCGCCGTCTGGGGCCAGAACGTCAACCCGTGGCCGCGGACAGGTTGATCGTGGTGGTGCAGCGGATGTCAGCGCTGCTGAGGCCGGCCAGCACGGTGACGGCGCCGGCCTCGATGCCGTGTGAGCCGTCAGGCATCGTGTAGAAAAGCCGCTCGGCGGGAACTTCCAGGAGGGCGGTCGTGCTTGCGCCGGCGGGCAGGGCCAGGCGGGTGAATCCGAGCAGCCGGCGGACGGGGCGGACCACGGTGGCGGCTTCGTCGCGGGCGTAGAGCTGCAGGACCGTCTCGCCGTCGACGTCGCTGGTATTCGTCACCACGATGCGGGCACGGATGATTCCCGCGGTCTCCTTCACGGCTGGTTCGACGGACTCGTCGAAGGCGACCTCGAAGGTGCTGTACGACAGGCCGTGGCCGAACGGGTAGAGCGGGCTGTTGTCGGCGAGGTCGTTGTAGCCGTGGCGGGTGCCGGTGGGGTGGTCGTAGCCGCTGCCGAAGTGGTGCCCGTGGTAGATCGGCACCTGTCCCAGGTGGCGGGGGAACGTGGTCGGCAGCTTCCCGCTCGGGTTGGCGACCCCGAACACCGCGTCCGCGATCGCGGGGCCGGCCGCCTCACCGAGCAGCGGTGCGAGCAGGACCGCGTTGGACGCCCGCGCGACGGTGTCGAGCAACAGGGGCCGCCCGGAGACCACCACGGTGACCAGTGGTTTCCCGGTCCTGGCCAGGAGCGTGACCAGCTCCTCCTGGTCGCCCGGCAGGGCGGGGTGGGCGGTCGACTGGCCTTCGCCGGCCGTGTTGTTGCCCGCCCACCCGGTCCGCTCGCCGACCACGGCGAGGACGACGTCGGCGCCGGCGACCGCCTGCTCGATCGTGGCCGCGTCCAGCCGGTGGTCGGGGTCCGCCTCGAACCGCCCGAGCCCGACGTGCTCGACCGTCGGGTCGATGTGGCGCAGCGCGTCGAGAACGGTGGGGGCGTCGGGATGGATCCGCCGCGCCTCCGCCTCGAACTTCTCGTCCATGCCCGGCATCCGGGTCTGGAAGATGTCGGTGAACACGAATGTCGCCGGGTCGACGCCGGGGATCTGGCCGGACCTCAACGCGATCATCCCGAGGGGCATCTCGGCGCTGGCGACCGAGGTGTAGGCCCCGAAGTGGATCCGCAACTCGTCGGCGGCCGGACCGACCACGACGACCCGGCCGGCCCGCGGCGCGAAGGGCAGGGTGCCGTCGTTGTCAAGCAGGACGAGGCCGCGCTCGGCGATCGCGCGGCGCACCGTCGCCGCTTCGGCGAGGTCCGGTGCTGTCGGTCCGGAGGCGGCCCGGGGTGTCGCCATCTCGGGAACGAGACCGGCGTGGGCCTTCGCGGCGAGGACCCGGGCCACGGCGACGTCGAGGACACGTTCGTCGAGTCGGCCGCTCTTGACCTCACCGACCAGGTGGGGGTAGGTCGCGTCGCCGGGGAGTTCGACGTCGAGACCCGCGCTGACGGCCTGGATCGCGGCCTGCGCCGGTGACTCGGCCGTGTGGAAGGCCTTCAGCAGCAGGTCCACCGCGTCGTAGTCGCTGACCACCATGCCGGTGAAGCCGAGCTGGTCGCGCAGCAGTTCGGTGAGCAGCCAGCGGTCCGCCGCGCTCGGAATCCCGTCGATCTCGTTGTAGGAGTTCATGACGGTCGCGAGGCCCGCCTCCGCGATCGCGCGGCGGAACGGCTCGGCGTACTCGTCGACGAGCGCACGCCGACCGAGCTGGGTGATGGCCTGGTTGAGCCCGCCCTCGGAGGCGCCGTAGCCCAGGAAGTGCTTTCCGGTGGCCAGCAGCCCGGACTCGCCGTCCGCGCCCTGGATGCCGCGTACGAAGGCGACCGACATCTGTGCGACGAGTTCCGGGTCCTCCCCGTAGGTCTCGTGCACCCGGCCCCACCGCGGATCCCGGCCGAGGTCCATCACCGGGGACAGCACATGGTGGATTCCGGCCGCGCGCACCGTCGCCGCCGTCACGGCGGCCGCGCGGCCCACGAGGGTTGGCTCCCAGGTGGCCGCCTGCGCCCAGGAGGTCGGGAACTGCGGTGCCGACGCGTGCAGCATGCCGCTGATGCCCTCGTTGTGCACGAGCACCCCGATACCGAACGGAGCGATCTCCCGGACGGCGTCCTGGACGCGTTCCAGGCCCGATCGCAGGCTCTCCCCGTCCGACCCCAGGAACCATGCCAAGGACAGGTGTCCCACGCCGTGGGGCCGTAGGGCGGCTACCCGGCCGACGTCGAGGGCGACGCCCCCGTCAGGGGACGTGGCGCCGCGGACGATCAGGTCGGTGACGGCGAATCCGGTGAGCTGGGCGACTTTCTGCTCCAGGGTGAGTCGGGAGACCAGTCCGGCGACCTTCTCGGCCGTCCACGCGGTGGCGGTCATGGCTGTCTTCGTGTTCCTTTCGGATGGCGGGCGGCGTGGTGGCGGCTGGGTCGCGGAAGTCGAGCTCGGTCCCGGAGCGACACAGGTCAGTCCGGGCACGGGCAGCCTCCGGCGTCGGCCTGACCGACAAGGGCGCCACGAGAAGTGGGAAGCCTCATCGGAAGGCGCCCAGAGGGAGGTCCCGCCGGTCCGGTCGGCGAATCCGGACCGGCGGGGCCGGCATCAGCCGGCGGCGAGCTCGAAGGTCTTCTTCACCGGGTCGTAGGTCATGACGCGGGGCGGGATGTCGCCGTGCGGGGTCTGGCGGCCGTAGGTGGCGTCGTCGACGACGATCGGCAGGTTGATCTTGCCGAGGGAGAAGGCGGCCTGCTGGAACGACTGATAGGTGAGGTTCTTGCCAGCCTTCTGGACGACAGCCCTGAACAGGGCCAGGGTCTGGCAGGCGATCCCCTCGGAGATGGCGATCTGGGGCTGTCCCTTGGGGACGTCCCCCGGATTGATGATCTTGCCGCGCGCCGCGGGCACCGCGGCCTCGACGGTGGCAATGCAGGGGTTGTCCCGGGGCGTGTAGTCGACGGCCTGCCCCAGCGACAGGGCGCCGTCGAGGACCTTCAGATCGTCATCCGAGGCACCGAAGATGAAGGCCCCCGCCTGGTTGTTGCTCTGGAAGAGCAATTGGGGGCGGTAGCTGGTCTTCGCCAGTTCCGCGGGGAACTGGGACTGGGCGCCGGCGATCAGCAGGACTGCGTTGACGCCGTCGGACTGGAACTTCTGGATGAAGACGTTGAGCTGCGACGACACCGCGGCCGGGTCCTTGATGTCGGCGTCCATGACGGCCGTCTCGGTGATGGCGATGTTCCGACCGCGCAGGGTCGGCAGGACCGTCGTGTCCAGGAGCGCCTGGTCGTCCTTGTAGGAGACGACCGCGAGTTTCTTGCCGGTCAGGGCGCCGCGGTCGGCGAGCAGCGGCAGGCCGTCGGCGATCTCGTCGCCGCCTTGCAGGGTGGCGATCCAGGGCGCCTGGGCCAGGGCATACCGCGCGGCGGTGAGGTCACCCCCGACGACCGCGGTCTTGTGGGTCTGCACATAGCACAGCGCCTCGTCGGCGTTGAGGCTGCCGAGCACGGCGAAGACCTTCTCGTCCTCGGTCAGCCTCACGCAGGTCTCCTGCGCGCCCGTCGGGGAGATGACGTCGACGGCGCCGTACACCGGAATGATCTTACGGCCGTTGATGCCGCCCTCGCTGTTGGCCTTGTCGACCAGGGCCTGGAAGGCGGCCTTGTAGTCGCCGTGGTCGATCTGGATGTACTGCCTGACCTTGTCCAGGTCGGGATAGACGAAGCCGATCTTGATGCTGTTGGCGGTGACACCGGGCGCGACGGCCGGCGCCGCCGGCGGCGGGTACGCCTCGGCGGTGGGGCCGCCGCTGGCCGACGGGGTGTCGTCCTTCGACTCGACGCTGCACGCGGAGATCGCGAGTGCGGCGACGGCTGCGGCGATCAGTAACGGGCGCCTACGGCGGGGTGATCTCATCTGGCGGTCTCCGGGACGTGCGAGAGGTGTGGAATGGCGGTGTGAAGGGCGCTGGAGGGTGAGCCGCTAGGCGGGTGCCGCCGCGCTGTTCGGGGTGTGACTGCTGGCCGCCCCGGCGGGGGCGGCGCCACTGCGCGTGATGGCACGTTCGTCGGTGCCGAGGTAACTGGCGATGACCTTGGGGTCGTTGCGCACCGCGTCCGGTGTGCCCTCGGCGATGACGCGGCCGGTTTCCAGGCAGTAGACACGATCGGAGATGCTCATGATCAGGGGCATGTCGTGCTCGATGACGAGCATCGCGGCGTCGAGTTCGCGGCGGATCTCGCGGATGAGCGGGCCGAAGGCCTCGGTCTCGCGTTGGGCGACACCGGCGGTGGGTTCGTCGAGGCAGAGAAGGCGGGCGTCGAGGGCGAGCAGGCCGGCGAGTTCGACGATGCGCCGGGTGCCGGTGGACAGGTCGGCGATGAACGCGTCGGCGTAGCGGCCGAGGCCGAGGAAGTCGATGAGCTCGTTCGCGTCCGACCGCTTCACGCGCTCCTGGCGGTAGGTGTGTGGCAGGTGCAGGGCGGTGGTGAGCAGCTCGGTGCGGCCGCGGGCTTCCAGGGCGATCTGCACGGTCTGGCGGACGGTGAGTTCGGGGAAGAGGGTGGCGGTCTGGAAGGTGCGGCCGAGACCGGCGCGAGCACGGGTCGCGGAGCTCGCACCGGTGATGTCGCGACCGAGCAGTTCGACGGTGCCGGTGGCGGGCAGGAAGCCGCCAATGGCGTTCATGAGGGTGGACTTGCCGGCGCCGTTCGTACCGATCAGGCCGACGATCTCCCCGGGCTGGACCTGAAGGGACACGCCGTCGACGGCGGTCATTCCGCCGAACCGGACCCGGATGTCGCTGGCCGCCAGGACCGGGCGGTCCACCGGTAGCGGCGCTCGGTCCGCGGCCCTGGTGAGCGCCGCGGGAACGGCGGCGCGCGTCTTGCCCTCGGGCGCGGGACCGAGGCGCCGCTCGGCGAAGCGCAGGATCGCGTCGCGGGCGGCGTAACCGATCTGGACCAGGCCGCCGGGGAAGTACAGCAGCAGGACGAGCAGGCCCAGGCTGGAGGTCAGCAGCGGCACGACCGCGTTGCCGGGGAAGAACGCGGGCAGGCCGATGACCCACAGGGCACCGAGGACCGGGCCGTAGACGGAGCCGAGGCCACCGATGACGACGATGGACACCAGAGCCAGCGAGTCGGGGCTCAGGAAGTACCGGTCGGAGTAGGAGACGGTCTGCACGGCGCCGGCGAGCAGGCTGCCGCCCAGACCCGCGATGCCGCCAGCGAGCGTGAACGCGCGCAGCTTCACCCGGGTCGCGCCGACGGTGTAGGCCGCGGCCGTCGCCGGGTTGTCCCGGACTCCCACCGTGGTCCGGCCGACGCCGGAGCGGCGCAGCCGGGCGGTAACGGCCAGCACGACCGTCAGGACCGCCAGGACCAGGTAGTAGTAGGTGCGTTGGTCGGTGACGTCGATGCCGAAGGCGGTGTCGCGCGGGAACGAGGCCGTGTGGGAGCCCGGGTCCTGGAAGACGGGGCGGCGGTAGAGGTACTGCTCGGCGGCGATCCCGAACGCGAACGTGCTGACCGCGAGCAGTAGCCCGCGTACCCGCAGCGCCCCTGCGCCCACGATCGCGGCGAGCACGGCGGTGAGCAGGCTGGCGAGCGCGACGGCGACGGGGAACGGCAGCGCGTTCAGCACGACGGTGCTGCTCCCGACGGAGATCTGCAGCCCGCGGCACAGCGCCGCCGCCGTCAGCGCGCCGAGGCCGGCGAAGGCCATCTGGCCCAGCGAGAGTTGCCCGGCCCAGCCGGTCAGGATCGTGACCGAGACCGCGCAGATCGCGTAGCTCAGGATGATCGTGTAGAGCAGTTGCCGGGACGACTGGTGGACCAGCAGTGGAAGGACTACGGCGACCAGCCCGAGCAGCAGCAGCGGGGCGCGTTCGAGGTGGCGGACCCACCACAGGTCGCGCAGCCGTTCGGGTACTGGCCTGGCCTTGGGCGCGAACGAGAACGACGACGTCTCCAGACCGCGACTGCGGCTGACGAAGAAGACCGATACCAGGACCAGCAGGAAGATGACCAGGTCGGTCAGGCCGGGTTGGTCGAGCCAGTTGAACTGGATGAACGACTGCAGCAGTCCCAGCAGGACGCCGGCGAGCAGCGCGATACGCGGTGAGGTCATCCGGGCGAGCACCGCGGCGGCCAGCGCCCGCAGCAGCGTGGTGGGGCCCAGCGTGGTGATCTGGCTGAGGGACTTGTTCTGGGCGGAGATGAGGATCAGGCACAGCGTGCCGACGAGCCCGGCGATCGCCCACACGGCGGTGGAGACGGCCTTCGGGCTGATGCCCTGCAGCCGGGCGAGCTCGGGGTTGTCCGCCGCCGCCTGGACCGTCTGGCCGAGCACGGTACGGGTCAGGAACACCCCGAGCAGGATTGCGACGAGCGGGACCGTGACCAGGACACTGATCTGTGCCCCGGTGATGCGCAGATCAGATGTCGGTGACCAGGTTCCACCCCAGGGCACCGGATAGGACTCGGCCGTCTGGTCGTCGAGGTCGGGCAGGGCCGTGACGACGGTGAGAGCGAGCTGGGCGACACCGATGGTGGCCACAAGCATGATCACCCGGGGTGCCTGGAACAGCCGCCGGACCACGGTCAGGTCGATGAGGGCGCCGAACAGCGTCCCGACCGCCAGGGCGATGACCAGGGCGATCCAGTAGGGCACGTTCCAGCGCACGGCGAGCAGCGCGAACAGCACCGAACCGACCAGGCCCATGTTCGCCACGGCGAAGTTGATGACCCGGCTGGCGCGGTGTACCAGCACGATGCCGACGGCGAGCAGGCCGATGACCAGACCGGACACGGCGCCGTCGAACAGCAGCTGAAGGGTGGGTATCTGCATGACGGTCAGCCACCTTCCCGGCCGAGGAACACCGCGCGGGCCAGGTCGTCGCGTTCGGCCAGCTCACGGGCCGGGCCGGTGAAGCGGACCTGGCCCTTCTCCAGGAACACCGCGCGGTCGGCGATGGCCAGCGCGATGTTCAGCGACTGCTCGACGACGACGATCGTCAGCCCATCGGCCTTGAGCCGCTCGAGAATCGTCAGCAGGTCCGCCACCACCGTCGGTGCGAGCCCCAGGGACAGCTCGTCGATGAGCAGCACCTCGGGGTCGTGCAGCAGCACCATCGCGAGCGCCAGCATCTGCTGCTGACCGCCGGACAACGACCCGGCCAGCTGCGACTGCCGATCGGCCAGATCGGGGAACAGGTCCAGCACGTAGGCGAACCGCTGGTCCCGGCCGGCCCGGTCGCGGCGCATCCGGAACCCGGCCATCTCCAGATTCCCGCGGACCGACATCGTCGGGAACACGCCCTTGCCGCCGGGCAGCAGGTGCACCCCGTACTTCCCGCGTTGCTCCGGGGAGACGTAGGTGATCGTCTGGCCGTTCAGCCGCACCACACCCCGCGACGGGGTGCCGAGACCGCAGACGACCTTCAGGATCGTCGACTTGCCGGCGCCGTTCGTCCCGAGCAGCGCCAGCGTCTCGCCGCGGCGGACCTCGAAGGCGACGTCGAACAGCACCTGCACGTTTCCGTAGGAGAAGTCGATGTTGTTGACCTGCAGTACCGGAACGTTCTCTGGATCGGTCCGCTGCCGGTCCCGCTCCGCCAGCTCCTCCCGCAGGTCCGCGACCACCAGGGACAGGTCGCTCTTCACGAACGACGCGCCGCGGATCAGCATCAGCCCGCCGACCAGCGTCGACGGAATCCCGATCACCAGCACCGCGACCCGCGGGTCGTAAGCATCGCTGAGCAGCCCGGACAGCACCGCCCCGCCGGTTGCGCCGATGAAGAACATGTAGACCGAGGCCAGCGCCATGCCCAGGCCGCGCAGCCGGTAGGGCACCACGGACTGCACCACGGGGCCGACCATCGCGAACGCCACCGAGGCGAACACCACTCCGGGGATACCCAGCAGCCCGAACCCGATCCAGCCCGGCATGAACCACTGGATGGGCAGCAGCACCGCTCCTGGCAGGATGCAGTAGCCGAGCAGCGCCACCGCTCGCGCCGGGTCCCGGCGGTACAGCCGGTCATAGCGGGGGCCCACGATCGGCAGTGCGACCAGCAGCGCCGCACCGCCGAGCGAGCCCATCAGACCCCGTCGGAACGTCGACATCCCGTAGTGGTCCTCAGACCACAGGCTCGCCAGCACGCCCGTCGTGAACAGGCTGAAGCCCAGTGCCGAGAAGCCGACGATCGCCGCCTTGAGGGTGCGGATCCGCATCAGGCGAGCGAACGCCGCCTCCACCGAGATCGGCATCGGCTTCTCCGCCTCGAGCACCTCGCCCAGCACCGAGCGCATCTCATGCTGGCCGCGCGCCGGTTCCGGCAACCGAAATGCCACGATCGCGACGACCAGCGCCGGCAGCCCGAGAACGAGGAACGGCCAGCGCCAGCCGTCGTCGCCACCCACCCACGTCGCGATCCCCGCGACCAGCAGCGGACTGACCGCGCCCGCGGCGCGCGCGGCGCCATAGACCGACGCCGAGAGCCGGCCCCGAACCCCGATGGGATAGGCGTCGGCCAGCAACGACGGATGCACCGAGTTGTTGCTCGACTTCGCCACCCCGACGCCGAACCGGGCCAGAAAGAACAGGAACCCGTTGGCCGCCAGGCCCGACGCGAACACCATCGCCGAGAACACCACCCCCGCCCAGCCGATCACCCGGCTGCGCCGCATGTGGTCGGCGAGCCAGCCCATCGGCAGCGCGCCCAGCACCAGGAACGCGCCGGCCGCCGCCGAGATGAACACGATCGTCCCGTTGGACAGCCCCAACGAGTCCCGGATGTCCGGCGCCAGCACGTTCAGCGCTGCCGACTCCAAGTCGTCCAACGCGGCCAGCAGCACCAGGATCAGGAACGTCCACGAGCCGCCCGCGGCAAGCCCCTGACGCAGCGACAGCGGCTCACCGCCGACGCCGGGCAGCAGGTCGTCCGCGAACAGCACCTCCTGCTGCGACCGCGACTGCCGGGCCTGCCGTTCCGCCTCCGCGTCGATCAGGCCCGCTGCCAGACCGGCGACCGACGGAGCGGCACCATTCCCGAGGCCGCCATCGCCGCGTCGGGCGTCGGGCGACGTGGAACCCGTCGGAGGGCTGCCGTCGGTCGTGGTCGTGCCCCTGGGGGCGGGGGCGGCGGGGGTGCTCATGAGCGCGACCGGTCGACAGGCGATAACCGCCAGCTGTGGATTCTGGGCACCGTTGCCTACCTTCCGGGGACTGCTGTCGGAGCGACGGACCCGCGCACGGCGGCCTGCGACAGGTAGGAGCGGCGGCCGTCCAGGACCACCGGGTCGCCCGTGATCTCGAAGGCACCGCGCAGGCGGATGTCGTCGGACCCGCCGCCGACGAGGACCTGGACGGGTCCGGGTTCCAGCACGAAACGGCCGTCGAGGCCGACGTAGCCGAGTTGCGACATCGGGACGGTGAACTCGACGGCCGCGGCCGCGCCGGGGTCGAGGCCGAGCCGGGTGAAGCCGACCAGCTCCTGCGCTGGCCGGGTGACCCCGGTCGCCCGGTCCGCGAAGTAGAGCTGCACGACCTCGTCGCCGGGGCGCTCACCGGTGTTGCGCACGGTCAGGCCGACCGTCACTGTTCCGTCGGTGCTGACGTCCGCCGGGCTGATCTCGAGGTCGGCGTAGTCGAAGGTGGTGTAGCTCAGGCCGTGGCCGAACGCGAACAGCGGCGTCGAGGGCATGTCGAGGTAGCCACGGTGCATGTCCTGGTCGGTACGCCGGTAGCCGGTGCCGGTCGGCGCGGCGGAGTAGACCGGCGCCTGGCCGGCGTGGCGCGGAATCGAGACGGGCAGCTTTCCGCCGGGACTGATGTCGCCGAACAGGGCCTCGGCCAGGGCGGTGGCGGCGTGCTGGCCGCCGTAGTAGCCGTACAGTAGCGCCGGCACCTCGTCGACGATCTCGGTCAGCGCCATCGGCCGGCCCGTCAGCACCACACCGACACACGGGCTGCCGGTAGCGGCGACCGCCCGCACGAGCGCGACCTGGTTCGCCGGCAGGCCGATATCGGCGGTGTCGCCGCCCTCCCCCTCGGTTGCGTTCGACGTGAACCAGCCGCCCCGGCCACCGAGGGCGAGGATCACCACGTCGGCGTCGCGGACGGCCGCGGCCACCGCCGACAGGTCCACCGGCTCCGCGTCGGTCACCCCACAGCCCGCGCACACCGTCACCTCGGCCGCGGGTACACGGTCGCGGACGGCGCCGGCCAGCGACTGTGCGCCGTACGCCGTGCGCACGTACTCGTCGATCGGTACGCCGAGAGCCGCGGACAGCTCCGCGGCCATCAGCTGGCGGACCTCGTCCGGGATGTCCGCGGACAGGTGCTCGGTCCCGGGGATCGCGGCCGCCTCGCCCCGGAAGCGTGCCGAGAGCATCTCCAGCATGGCTGGGAAGGTGTAGGCGGGGAACGACACCGAGACGCCCTCGGCGTGCGGGCCGATGACCGCGATCCGCCGTATGCCGTCCGACAGCGGTAGCAGACCGCCATCGTTCTTCAGCAGGGTCATCGACTGCCGGGCGAGCCCGTGGGACAGCGTGCTGCCCGCGCGCGCCGTCGCGCCGACGACGACCGGTTCCTCGTTGACGTAGGGCTCGTCGAACAGGCCGAGGGTGAACTTGTCCCGCAGCACCCGCCAGCACGCCTGATCCAGCTGCTCGGCCGGGACCTCGCCGCGCCGCACGGCCTGCGCCAGCGTCGCACCGTAACCATCGGCGATCGGCAGCTCGACGTCGATCCCGGCGGCCAACGCCAGCCGGCCGGCCTCCTCGGCATCCCGGGCGACGCCGAGGCGCCGGTACAGGTGGCCGATGGTGTCGTAGTCGGAGACCACGGTCCCGGCGAAACCGAGCCGTTCGCGCAGCAGGCCGTCAAGGACCTCTCGACTGGCGCCGACCGGGACGCCGTCGACAGTGCTGTAGGAGTTCATCACCGCGCGCAGACCAGCGAGCCGGATCGCCGCCTCGAACGGCCGGGCGTACACCTCGTACAGCTCACGCGGCCCGAGGTTCGTCCGGGCCATGTTCTGACCGGCCTCGCTGACGCCGTAGCCGAGGAAGTGCTTGCCGGTGGCGATCGCCCCGGCTCGCGGGTCGTCACCCTGCAGGCCACGGACGAACGCGACCCCCATCGCCGAGACCAGATACGGGTCCTCGCCGTAGGTCTCGTGCACCCGGCCCCACCGGGCGTCCCGGGCCACGTCCAGGACCGGCGACAGGACGAACGGATGGCCGATCGCCCGGACCTGGCGGCGCAGGACCGCCGCCATCTCCTCGACCCCGTCCGGGTTCCACGTCGCCGCCAGCCCGATCGCCGTCGGGAAGCTGGTGAACCCGGGTGACACGACCCCGTTCAGCGCCTCCACATGGAAGATCGCCGGGATCCCGAGCCGGGTCCGGGTCACCAGGAACCGCTGGATCTCGTTGACGGCCTTCGCCACCTGGTCGGGCGCCTTGTGGCCCATCATCCCGAGCGCCGCGAGGTGCCCGATCCCCTGGCCCAACAGCCGCTCGGCCGCGGGCTCCACCAGGCCGTGCACACCGAGCAGACCGATCGGCATCGCCCCGGTGACCTGCTGCGCCTTCTCCTCGACCGTCATCGCCCGCAACAGCTCGTCAGCCCGGGCCTCCGGGCTCGTGGCGTCGTTCACGCGTCTTCCTCAGCGGCGACGGCGACGACCTCGCCGGACGCGTCGACCGCCGGGAACCACACCGTGAACCGGCTCTTCTCCCCAGCTGGCGGGGCACCAGCCGCAACGCCGTCAACCGGCAGCCCGGCCTGGTGCGCCTCCCAGCCCCCCGTCGACCGGCGCGACGGCACCAGGACGGGATCGGCCTCGGGACGGAACAGCCAGCCGTCATTGAAAGAACTGCGGATCACTCGAGCTCTCCTGATCGCATCCGATTACGAGCCGCCTCGGACCGGAGGTGGGATGTGAGCGGACTCGCGGCGATGACGCTGGCCCTAGGCGGGGAGCCCGAGCCGTCCGGATGCCGAACCGGCACCCCGCCCCACACCGTGCCCCACGCCACTAACGGGTGTTAGTGGCGGAGTTGCAAGCTATCATTGCCGGCTAACGCGTGCAAGCGGGGAGAAATGGACCGGCGGTACGCTCGGCTGGTCGCGACGATGGGGGGCGAACAGCCGTGTCGGAAGCGACTACGACGAGACGTACAACGGCCGAGGATGTCGCCCGGGAGGCCGGGGTGTCCCGGGCGACCGTGTCGTTCGTGCTGAACGACACCCCCAGGCAGACGATCCCCGAGGGCACCCGGCTGCGGGTGCGGGAGGCCGCGGAACGCCTGGGCTACCGGCCCAACCGGGCCGCGCGCGCGCTCGCCAGCGGCCGCAGCCGAATCGTCCTGCTCGCGCTGCCCGACTGGCCCATCGAATACCGGCTCCGCGACTACCTGGACGAGGCATCCCTCGTGCTCGGCAGAGCCGGCTACGCCCTCGTCCCCTACACCCACCAGCCAGGCAACCAGGCCCCGCCGCTGTGGGAGACCCTCAGCCCCGACCTCGTACTCGGACCCATCCCCTTCAGCCCGACCGACATCGCAGCGATGCGTGCCAGCGGTGTCCGCAGGATCTACCCCGACCCCGGCCAGGGGAGCCTGCCCGACATCTCGCTGACGATCAGCGCCGGCCCGAACCTCCAGGTCGACCACCTGCACACACGAGGACACCGCAGGCTCGTCTACGCCGCCTTCACCGACCCACGCTTCACCGGGCTGGCGACGGCACGCCACCGGGCAGCCCGCACCCGCGCCCAGGCACTCGGCCTGACACCACCGGATCTGGCGACCATCGACTACCGCGACGACTCCGTCGACCACATGGTCCGCCGCTGGCACGACACCGCCATCACCGGTGTCATCGCCTACAACGACGAGGTCGCCGCGACCGTCACCGGCGCCGCGGTACGCCTCGGCCTACGGCTGCCCGAAGACCTCGCCGTCGTCGGACACGACGACACCCCGATCGCGACCATGTTCGCGCCCAGGCTCTCGACCGTCCGGTTCGACACGTCCGCCCTCGGCCAGCGGTTCGCCGAGTTCGCGCTGCACCTGCTCGACGGCCGCCCGCTGACCGCCGACGAACCGCTGCCGGGCCCCGCGCTCGTCCACCGCGAGACCAGCTGAGACACCGGCCGGACATGCGGTCACGAGAACCCCATTCGACGACCGCGATCTGGTCGGCGGCGCGGACTGTGGCGAGGCGGTGAGCGATGACCACGGCCGACGGTTCCGCCGAAGGCCGACCTGGCCGTGGCGTGCCTTGCCAACAGGAGGGCGCTGGTCACAGCAGTGTGGTGCCCTCGACCGGGCGGCAGAGATAGACGCGGCCTTCCAGGCCCGTCCTGGCGCGGTAGCGCGCCATCGCCTGCTCGACGAAGGCGTCGGCGCTGCCCGCCTGCACGAGCGCGATGGCGCAGCCCGCGAACCCGCCGCCGGTCATCCGGGCGCCGTAACAGCCGGCCGCGGCTTCGCTGGCGGCGACGGCAGCGTCGAGCGCGAGGCTGGAGACCTCGAAGTCGTCGCGCAGCGAGCGGTGCCCGTCAGTGAGCACTGTGCCCGCGCGGGCGAGGTCACCCCGGCGCAGCGCGTCGCCGAAGTCACGGACCCGCTGGTTGTCGGACACGACGTGACGGGCGCGGCGCAGCGCGGTCGGGTCGAGCCGGCGCGCGGCGTCGGGGGGCAGTTCGGCGCCGACGTCGCGCAGACTGGCTACCCGCAGCTGCGCCGCCGCCCGCTCGCAGTCGGCGCGGCGCGTAGCGTAGGCGCTGGTCACGAGCTTGCGGCGGGTGCCGGTGTCGAAGATCGCAAGCGCGGCCGTGTCCGGGATCGGGACGGGCGTCGTCGCGCGGTCGCGGAAGTCGATCTGCAGGGCGTGGCCGGCGACGGAGGCGGCGCACGCGAGCTGGTCGAGCGGCCCGGTCGCGGCGCCGACCCAGGTGTTCTCTGCCTGCTGGGCGAGTGCGGCGGCCCGCGGCGGATCCCAGCCGACGTCCCAGACATGTGCGCAGGCGCGGGCGACAGCAAGCTCCAGCGCGGCGGAGGACGACAGCCCTGCGCCGAGCGGCAGATCGCTGGCGACCGCGCCCCGCCAGCCCCGGCACGCCTCCGGTGTGGTGAGCGCCGCCGAGAGGACGACGACCCCCTCCACGTAGCCGGCCCAGCCGTCCTGGGCGGCGGCGGCGCGGCTCGGTGGCCCGGGCGGCGGAGGTGGCGCGGCGGGCAGCGAGACCGTCGCCGGCACCGGGTCGTCCTCGGAGACGAGATGGACGCAGCCACCGCCTGTGCCGGTTGGGGACAGGGCGAACGCGAGGCACAGTTCGAGGTTGATCGCGGCGGGCATGCTCAGGCCGTCGTTGTAGTCGGTGTGCTCGCCGATCAGGTTGACTCGCCCCGGTGAGCGGACCACATGGGCCGGGGCATGCCCGTACGCCCCAGTGAAGGCCGCGACCGCCCGTCTGGCCGCGTCTCCCTTGCCCGCGGTCACGAGGTCGCCGGCCGGACGGCGGCGCCCGAGGCGTCGATGGCGAGGGCGCGTAGCCGGCTGGCGGCTTGCTCCGGGGTGATGTCGCGCTGGGGGCCGGCGAGCATCTCGTAGCCAACGAGGAACTTGCGAACGCTCGCCGAGCGCAGCAGCGGGGGGTAGTAGTGCGCGTGAAGCTGCCAGTGCTCGCTGTCGGCCAGATCTGCGGTGGCCGAACCGCCGTCTACTGGTCCGGGGGCGCCGTGCCAGCCCATCGAGTAGGGGAACGGGACACCGAACAGGCCGTCGTAGGCGGTCAGCAGGGTCCGCAGGATTGCGACCAGGCTGTCGCGCAGGGACGTGTCGAGGTCGGCGAGGCTGGCGACGGGGCGCAGCGGCAGCAGCATCGTCTCGAACGGCCAGACCGCCCAGTATGGGACGACGACGAGCCAGTCGTCGTTCGCGGCGACGACCCGCTCGTCGGCGGCCTGTTCGGTCGCGGCGTAGTCGGCGAGCAGGCGGCGGCCGTGCTGGCGCCAGTAGTCGCGCTGGTGGGTGTCCTCGGCGGCGGGCTCGTCGGGCAGCGCGGAGCTGGCCCAGATCTGGCCGTGCGGGTGCGGGTTGGACGCGCCCATCGCCGCGCCGCGGTTCTCGAAGATCTGGACCCAGCGCCAGCGGGCGGTGAGTTCCCGGGTCTGCGCGACCCAGGTGTCGACGACGGCGGCGAGCGCGTCATCGGGCATCGCGGCGAGATGCTGGTCGTGGCGGGGGCCGAAGCACACCACCCGGCACTCACCGGCGACCGGCTCGCGGCGTAGCAGCGACTCGACGGCCGCCGGGCCCGGCGGGGTCTCGGCCCACGCCGTGGCGGCGCCGTCGTCGTCAGGGCAGGTCGCTGGCCGCAGCGCGGGAAAGTCGTTCGTGAACACGTACGGCCCCGAGTAGTCGGGGTTGCGGGGCGCCGCATCGTCCAGGCCGGCGCCTCGCGGGTTGCCTGGGCAGAGCGGGCACGTCGGGTCGTACGGCGCGGCGACGTCCGGCGCGGCCACTTCGGCCTGACCGGACCAGGGCCGCCGGTCCCGCCCGGCTGACACCAGGACCCACCGGCCGCGCAGCGCGTCGAAACGGCGATGGGCTCCGGGCGCGCTCGCGGAGCTCGCGGTAGTTGTCATTGTCCTCGGCGTCTCCATGGGGTGCCGTCGCGGTCGGCTCGCGGCGGCGATGACGGTCTGGTGGTTCGGGACGGTCGGGTACCGAGGCCCGGCTGCTTCCTCGCGTCGCCGGCGCCGCTCTTGCCCACGAGCCCCCTCGTTCCTGGGGCAGGCGCGGGAGCGGGCGCCCGCCTCGATCGGCGCTGAGGTTACCAGCGTGAACTATCGCGCGTAAGTATGCTTCCTGCGCACGCCCCACTCCGGCCGGACGAAGGGACATTCATGACCGGGACCGACTTCGCCGCGATGCCATGGGACGACTCCGGGTTCCACTCGATCGGCAGACTGCCGATGCATGGGCTGCGCCGCGCGGCCGAGGTCGACCTGGACGGCGAGTGGGACTTCCAGCTGCGCGCCGGCCTCACGCAGCCCGGTCAGGACTGGACGCCGGTTCACGTTCCGGAGCTGTGGACGATGCGGGAGGCGGCCGACCGGCCGCACTACACCAACATCGTGATGCCCTTCGACGAGGTCCCGCCGCAGGTCCCGGCCCACAACCCCGTCGGCGTCTACCGGCGGACGTTCGAGCTGGCGGCGTTCGACGGCCGGCGGGTGATCCTGCGGGTCGGTGCGGCTGAGGGCCTGCTGCGGGTGTTCATGAACGGCTGGCCGGTCGGGATCAGCACCGACTCGCACCTCGCCGCCGAGTTCGACGTGACCGCGGCGTGCCTACCGGGGCAGAACACGATCGAGCTCGCGATCGCGAAATGGTCGTCGATGTCGTACCTCGAGGACCAGGACCACTGGTGGCAGTCCGGGCTGTCCCGCTCGGTCGGCCTCTACACCGTCCCGGAGACCCGGCTGGCCGATCTGAAGGCCGTGGCCGACTTCGACCCGGCCACTCGGACGGGATCGCTCGACCTCACCGTCCTCACCGCCGGGCTGGCCCACGTCACGGAGCCGGGCTGGGAACTCCGGGTCCGGCTTCTCGACGAGGAGCACACCGTCCCGGTGGCCGTGCGGACGGCCGCCCCTGCGCTGCCACCCCCTACGGACGAGCGGTCCCAGCGACCATCGCCGTTACTGCCGCCAGACACGCTGGACCTGCTGACCCTCACGGCCGCGGCCGCGCCGATCCCGGCACCGCTCGCCGGCTTCGCGGACCGTTTCGGCCAGTTGATGCGGCCCGGGCCGCTCGCCGGCACCGCCCAGCTCACCCTGCCCAGCCTCGCGGTCGCCCCCTGGTCGGCGGAGAGCCCCGCCCTCACCGACCTCACCGTCACGCTGGTCTCCCCACAGGGCGAGACCGTCGACACCACGAGCATCCGGATCGGTTTCCGCCGGGTCCTCGTCGAGGGCCGCGACCTGCTGGTGAACGGCGGCCGGATTCTCGTGCAGGGTGTCAACCGACACGACTTCGACCCGAGGACGGGCCGGGTCGTCTCTGCTGAGCGCATGCGCGCCGAGCTGGCCCTTCTCAAACGGTTCAACGTCAACGCGATCCGCACGTCGCACTACCCGAACGACCCGGTCTTCCTCGACCTGTGCGACGAGTTCGGCTTCTACGTCACCGACGAGGCCGACATCGAAGCCCACGGTTTCGCCTCGCAGATCTGCCAGGAGCCGACCTACCTGCCGGCGATCGTCGAGCGGGTCTCCCGGATGGTGTTGCGCGACCGCAACCACCCCTCGGTCATCGTCTGGTCGCTCGGCAACGAGACCGGCTACGGGCCGAACCACGACGCCGCCGCCGGCTGGCTGCGCCACTTCGACCCGACCCGCCCGGTGCACTACGAGGCCGCGATCGCCTTCGACTGGTACGGCGCCCACGCGGCCACCGACCTGGTCTGCCCGATGTATCCGGCGTTCGAGGCGCTTGCCGCCTACTCGGCGGACCCTCGCGGGGATCGCCCGCTCATCATGTGCGAGTACGCCTACTCCCAGGGCAACGCCACCGGTGGGCTCGCCGACTACTGGGAGCTGATCGAGAACAGCCCCGGCCTGCAGGGCGGCTACATCTGGGAGATGTACGACCACGGCCTCGACCCCGAAGGGGACGGCCGGTACCGGTACGGCGGCGACTTCGGCGACGAGCCGAACGACGGTGTCCTGTGCATCAACGGCATCGTCTTCCCCGACCTCACACCCAAACCCGCCCTCTACGAGGCCCGCGGCCTGTTCAGCCCGGTAAGGCTCGTCTCCGACGCCGCCGCCGCGCTCGCAGGCAGGCTGCGCCTGCGCAACCGGCAAATCTTCAACGACCTGAGCGCCTACGCCCTGGAACTGCACGTCGACGCCACCGACGGCCCGACGGACCCGGTGACGCTCGCGACACCGCCCGTCGCACCCGGCGCCGAGGCCAACGTCGTCATCCCCGCCGCACTGCGCGAACGGCTCACCGCCGGCTCCGCGCTAGCGGTCACCGTCACCGTCCGCACCGCGCAGCCCACCGGCTGGGCCGACGCCGGCACCGTCGTCGCCATCCACCAGGTGACGCTGCCGCTGCCCGAGGTCACCGCGCCGGCGGTCGGGGCCGGGGCACCCGGCCACGTGCCCGTCGACGCCGAGGGCCGGCTCACGCATCCGCTGCTGCGCGAGGCGCCGACGCTCGCCCTGTGGCGCGCTCTCACCGACTGCGACGAGTCGTTCCCGCTCGACCAGCGGTTCGTCCGCTCCGGCTTCTTCCGCCTCACCCCGACATCGACCCAGGTCGACCAGGATGGCGACCACACCGTCGTGACCACCCTCCTCACCGCCGCGTTCGGCGACGAGATCACCCACCGGCGGACCATCACCGCGCTCGGCAACGACCACTACCGGATCGTCGAACACGTCTCGCTGCCCACCGGGACCACCGACGGCCTGCGCGTCGGCATCCGGTTCGAGCTCGCCGAAGGCTTCACCGACGCCGAATGGGTCGGGCTCGGCCCCTGGGAGAACTACCCCGACCGGCGCACCAGCGCCCTGCTCGGCCGGTGGCAGCGTCCCATCGACGAGCTCGCCCTGCCCTACATCAGACCGCAGGAGAACGGCGGCCGGGGCGACGTGCGGGCGCTGCGCCTCACCGGCCCCGCCGGCGAGGTCATCACCACGCATCCGGTCCCGGTCCAGATGAACGTCGCCCACAACACCGTCGACGACCTCGAAGCCGCGAAGCACTGGTGGGAGCTGCCGGACCGGGAGACGACCACAGTGCACCTCGACATCGCGCACCGCGGCGTCGGAACCGGCGCGCTCGGACCCGACACCCGCCCGCGCCACCGTCTGACCGGCGACACCTACATCTGGACCTGGGAGCTGCACCTGCATGCGATCTACTGATGATTAATGCGAGAAGTCATGTTGATCCGAGCTCTTCCCAAGCAAGCCCGGTCTCGGCAAGGAACCCGACAAGAAGATCGGGCCGGTACTGCACACGTTTCAGTCCGTGCTTGACGGCCCGAAAGACCTCGTCGATACCCCGAGCGGCCAGATGCACCA
>NZ_JBFLUG010000075.1:0-36696 GCF_041008525.1 Parafrankia sp. FMc2
GGCCGAGGCGCTTCTCCTCTCGTCCTGAATCGCCTTTAAGGCCTGCTTGCGCCGTGTGCAGCGATGAGTTGCACGCACGGTGCTGAGGGGGCCCCGGAGCGGCAACGTTTCGGGGCTACCCGACCACCCGCTGGGTGCAGGTTGGCTACAGAGGGCCTGATCGGAGATCCTCGTGTTCATGGAGTCAGAGTCACAGGAGCCGGCCGCCGGCGGCGGATCCTCGCCGCGGCATGATCCGGCGCCGCGTCCGTCGCGGCGGGTGTTCAGCACGGCGTACAAGCTGCGGATCGTCACCGAGTATGAGAACGCCCCGCATGGGGAGAAAGGCGCGATCCTGCGCCGGGAAGGTTTGTTCTCCTCGCATGTGGTCGAGTGGACCCGAGCGCGTGACGCGGGAGTCCTGGGACCGGCGCGCTCCCAGGTCCGGGTTCCGGAGAAAAAGCCCGGGAAGTCGGCGGAGCAGATCGAGCTGGAGAAGCTGCGTCGCGAGAACGAGCGGTTGAAAGCGAAACTCGCGACGACCGAGACGGCGCTGGACATTATGGGAAAAGCGCGCGCTCTCTTGCAGCAGGTCTCCGAGAGAGCGGACTCCGACCAGTAGCCGACCAGGCGTTGGACCTAGCTTTTGATGAGCTTCGCGCCGCGGGTGTTCCGGTGAATCGGGCGTGTGCCCATGTCGGCCGGTCGCGGGCGACGCATTATCGGCATGCCGCTCCGCGTGGGCCTGTGCATGGGCCGTGGCCGGCGCGGACGCCCCCGCCGGGGACGTTGACCGAAGCCGAGCGTGCGCAGGTCCTGGCGGTCCTGGCGAGCCCGGCCTACCAGGATCTGGCGATCCCGCAGGTCTGGGCCCGGGAGCTCGACGCCGGCCGCTACTGGTGTTCCCTGTCGACGATGTACCGGATCGCCCGGGCGGCGGGGCAGACCCGGGAACGCCGCGCCCAGGCGACGCACCCGCCGCGGGTCCGCCCCGAGCTGTCCGCGACCGAACCGTCGCAGATCTGGTCGTGGGACATCACCGCGTTGAAAGGGCCCGAGAAAGGAGTCTGGTACAAGCTCTACGTCATCATCGATATCTACTCGCGGTATGTCACCGGCTGGCTCGTCGCTGCCGCCGAGGACGCGGTGGTAGCGAAGGATTTCATCGCCGACGCGATCCGTCGGAACGGGTCGGCTCCCCAGGCGGTCCACGCGGACCGCGGTGGGGCGATGGTCTCGAAACCCGTGTCGGAACTTCTCGTCGATCTCGGGGTTTACCGGTCCCATTCACGGCCACGGACGTCCAACGATAATCCGTTCTCGGAGGCGCAGTTCAAGACTCTCAAGTACAGCTACGATTTCCCGGACCGGTTCGGGTCGCTGGCCGATGCCCGCGCCTACTGTGAGGGTTTCTTCACCGCCTACAACCATGACCATCGCCATTCCGGGATCGGGTTCCATACCCCCGCCTCGGTCCATTTCGGCACCGCCGGCCAGGTCCGGGCTCACCGGCAGGCCACCCTCGACCGTGCCCACGCGGCCCACCCCGAGCGGTTCGCCCGCCGGCCACGACCGCCCCGCCTACCCGAGACCGTGTGGATCAACCAGCCCGTTCCAAGCCAACCGAACGAAGATCCACTGTCGCAGTTGACTTGACAACTACCGCTTCGCGAGCTCACGTTTGGACCAGTGGGTGGCCCCTTCGGGCACCTCTTCCAGAGTGCGGACCACGACCTCCTCGACCTGGGCATCGCTGATCGTGCGTGGCGCGCCCAGCCTCGGCTCGTCGCTGAGCCCGGCGCACCGGTGCCGGACGAACCGGTTCCGCCACCTGCCCACCGTGTCCCGGCTGATTCCCAGCTCGGCGGCCACGGACTTGTTGGTCCTGTCATCCGCGCGCATCAACACGATGCGCGCCCGCTGGGCCAGGCCCTGCGCGGTCCTGCGCCGGCTGGCCCACCCCTGAAGGGTCCGCTGCTCGGCCTCAGTGAGCACGAGCGGCAGACTCGGCTTACCTGCCATACCTCCCTGACACCGCAGGTCCCATGAGATCGCAGATCTCCAGACCGGGACACTAGCGTCGGCGGCGACGAAGGGAGTTCCACCGTGACCACGCTGGTTACGGGCGCCACCGGGAACACCGGCCGACACGTAGTGCGAGAGCTGGTCGAGCGCGGCGAGAGCGAGCGGGCACTGACACGGAATCCGGCCGCGGGGATGTTCTCCCCAAGGTTCAAGTAGCGGCCGGTACGCATACAGCGCCCCGGGAACTGGACGCCGCACTCGACGGCGTCAGCCGACTCTATGTGACGGTCACCGCGGGGCTCGCCGAGGTCGCGCCCGAGCTGGTGCGGCGGGCGGTGGACGCGGGTGTACGGCGTTTCACCGTGGTCTGGTGCGGTGGGGTCGGGCCCGCCGAACAGGCCGTGGCGGACTCGGGCGTCGAGTGGATCCGACTGGAACAACAGGAGTTCATGTCCAACACGCTGACCTGGATCGAAGCGCTGACGACGGGCGAGCGGCTGGCGACGCGCGAGTTCGCTGCACGCCGACAAACACCCGAGCGCGAACCGGTCGGGGCCGCCCACTGCCGACGTGGCAGCACCTTGACGACCGCCAACACATTCGGATGGATGACCATCATTCGAGATCACCTTGTCGCTCCGCGAACGGCAGCGGCCGCCAGCCGCATCCAACAACAAGTGATCGCGGAGAAACCGTCACCCATCCGAACATCGCCGGGTTGTTGGTGGGGCGGTTTACGGTTTGATCAGCAGTTTTCCGAAGTTCGCGCCTCCCAGGATGCCTATGAATGCATCGGGCGCGCTTTCCAGCCCATCCACGATCTGTTCGCGGTATGTGATCGCCCCTGATCGGACCCACTCGGTCGCCTGGCGGAGGAACTCGTCCTGGTGCGCTTCGACGTAGGGCACGTAGGCGAAGCCCTGGACGGTGATCTGCCTCGACAGGATGGCGGACATGAACGCTGGCAGGAGGTCGGCACGGGGCTCGGCCGGCGCGCCGTTGTACATCGAGACCAGGCCGCAGACCGGAACCCGCGTCCCCGCGTTGAGGCGCGGGATGACGGCCTCAAGGACGTGTCCGCCGACGTTCTCGAAGTAGACGTCGATCCCGTCGGGGGTGGCTGCGGCGAGCGCGTCGTCGAACCCGGGTTCCCGGTGGTCGATCACGGCATCGAGCCCGATCTCGCGGAGCCATGAGGTCTTCTCGGGGCCGCCCGCGATGCCCACAGCCCGCGCGCCACCCATCCTGGCCAGCTGCGCGACCATCGACCCGACCGCGCCGGACGCGGCGGCGACGACCACGGTCTCGCCTGGCCGCGGGCGCGCGATCAGGTTGAGGCCCACGTAGCCCGTGAAGCCGGGCACGCCGAGGACGCCGAGCGCCGTGCTGACCGGAGCGGCGTCCGGGTCGAGTAGGCGCACGGCGGCACCTGGCTGAACTCCGTACGCCTGCCAGCCGGTGCCGGCCAGCACGACAGCGCCCGGCGATATGCCCGGGTACCTCGACTCCACCACCTCGCACACGGTGCCCCCGGGGATCACGGTCCCGAGCTCCATTGGCGCGGCGAGCGAGCGGTAGACCAGGCCCGGCCCCATCCGGCCTCGGATGTACGGGTCGAGTGACAGGTAGATCGTTCGCAGCAGGAGCTCACCGTCGCCCGGTTCCGGGACCGGGCTTGTCTCGATCCGGAAGTCGTCGGCCGTCGGCGCGCCGTCGGGCCGCGCGGCGAGCACCACGCGCGTGTTCATGGTCAACCGTCTTCGCCCCTTCGCGCCCACGGCCCGCTGAGCCGCCGCATCCCCATTAGTGATTACAACACTATATGAGGACGCTTGGTTGACGACTTGAGGCGCGCCAAACTAGCATCCAGCCCTGTTCGTGGGACGGCAGAGCACGCCAGCGGCCCGCAGAGAGTCCCGCAACCCGTAGCGGTCCACCAGCTCACAGAGAGGTCCAGAGCATTGGCGATCCACCAGGTGGACACCGACATCCTGCCGAACCCGGCGCCCCTGGCTGGGGACGGGCATCTCAAGGTCACCGGTGACCGCGCGACTCAGCATGTCTACGCCGCCACTGGTAAGGCGACGGTCTCGGTGCCCCTAGCCAGCCCGGAGGATGTCGACGCCGTCGTGGCCACGGCCCGCCGGGCGTTCGAGGAATGGCGAAAGGTGTCCGTCGTCGAGCGGCGCCGTCTGATGCTCGCCCTCGCCCGAGCCGTGGCGGACCACGCGGATGAGCTCGCCGCTCTGCAGACCGTGGAGAACGGAACGCCGCGCGCGGTCGCCAATCGGCTCCCGAACGTGGCGGTGGACTATCTGGAGTACTACGCCGGCTGGCCGGACAAGATCACGGGTGACGTCAACCCGGTGTGGCCCCTCCAGGCGCTGGACTACTCGGTCCTTGAGCCCTATGGCGTCATCGCGGGCATCATTCCCTGGAACAGCCCACTCGCGACCATTGGTCAGTTCGCCGCTCAGGCTCTGGCGGCGGGTAACTGCATCGTGGTCAAGCCGCCCGAGCTGACCCCGTTCACTACTGTCCGATTCGCCGAGCTCGCCCTTCTGGTCGGCTTTCCCCCGGGCGTCGTCAATGTGGTCCCTGGCGATGGTGTGGTCGGCGAGGCCCTGGTCAGGAATCGCGGCGTCGACAAGATTCATTTCGTGGGCAGCGGCCGAACCGCGACCCGGATCATCCAGACGGCCGCGGAGAACCTCACCCCCGTCGCGACTGAGCTTGGTGGTAAGAGCCCGAACCTGGTGTTCGCGGATGCGGATCTCGACGCGGCGGCGGCGCTGGCGCTTCGGTCCTGCATGTTGGTGAGCGGTCAGGGCTGCTACAACGGCACGCGCCTGCTGGTGGAATCGTCCGTGTACGACGAGGTGATCGACCGGGTGCGAACCCTGGTCGGCGGATTCACACTGGGCGACCCCATGTCTCCCGAGACAGTGCTGGGCCCGGTGATCACCGAGGGCGCACGGGACCGGATCATGGGAATGATCGGGCGAGCCGTGAATGACGGCGCGAGTCTGCTGGCCGGCGGCTCGCGCCCGGGCGGGGATCTCAGCGACGGCTTCTACATCGAGCCGACCGTTTTTACGGACGTCGACCGGGGCTCCGAGCTCGCACGGGATGAGGTCTTCGGTCCGGTGCTCTCCATCTTCCGATTCGACGGCGAGGAGGACGCGCTCGCGCTGGCGAATGACACCGACTTCGGGCTGGCGGCCTATGTGCAGACATCCGACGTCAAGCGTGCCCACCGTCTCGCGGCGGGGCTCGACGCGGGCATGGTCTGGGTCAACGCACCGGGCACGCTGTCGCCTTCGATGCCGTTCGGCGGCGTGAAGCAGAGCGGGACCGGCCGGGTCGGCGGGCTCGCGGGAATCGAGGAGTTCAGCCGCCGCAAGAACGTCTGGCTCGCGCTCTGACCGGCTCAACGGCATTGGACGCCGACCTTTGCGACGTGCTCGTCATCGGCGCCGGTATCACCGGGCTCCACCAGCTGCACAGCCTGCTGACGGCGGGATTCCGGTCGCGGCTACTTAAGGCCGGTACCGGCGTGGGCGGCACCTGGTACTGGAACCGCTACCCCGGCGCGCGTTTCGATTCGGAGAGCTCTTCGTACGGCTACTTCTTCTCTCCCGAGCTACGCGACGAGTGGAACTGGAGCGAGGAGTTCGCCGGGCAGCCCGAGACCGAGCACTACCTGAACCTCGCCGCGGACCAACTCGGCCTGAGGCCGTTCATCGTGCTGAACAGCAGGGTGGCAAGCGCGACCTATCTCGAAGACGAGGCATGGTGGGAAGTCGCCACGACCACCGGAGTCGCCCACAGCCGCACATGCGCCCATCCGCGCCCTGGCAGTACCGCCAGTCCCCGATCGCGCCCTCCGTGCTCGGCCCGGCGGTCATGCCGGTGACCTTCACACCGGGCGCGCGCGTCCGGGGCTGAACATGCCTCGGCCTTCCTGGCCCGCGCGGCCGCGCGGCCGCGCGGGCCAGGAAGGCCGACAATGGCGAGTGAATGCCGCGCCGAGACGGCGGCGGGACCGGTCAGCCGGCCTTGGGGCCGGCGACCTTGTCGTTGTCGCGAGCCGCCGCGGTCACGATCGGCTGCCCCAACAGCTCGTCGAGCTGGGCGCGGGCGAGTTCCAGGCGGCGGGCGTACTCGTCGCGCTCGGCCTCAAGACGGTCCCCGTCGAGGGCGGCCGCGCGGTCGGCGGCCACGTTCGCCGCCGCAGTGCTGGTGAGCAGTTCCTGCACCAGTGCCTGGGCCAGGCGCTTGTAGTCGATCTCGATGGCGGGCTGGCCCGGGACCGCCACGGTGGTGGTCGCCTCGGCCTGCCCCACGGGCGCGATCGCGCCCGTGGACGCGGCGGGGGGATCGCCGACTCCGCCGATCCGATAGGTGCGCTTGCCGCGGATCTCGCGCTCGATCTCGCCCTCGCGGTCCATGGTGGCGATCAGCTGGATGAAGGCGACCGAGCTGCCGGTGTAGCCGATGGCGTCCTTCAGCACTCCCGTGGCGTAGCCGGACGGGTCGACGACCGGCCCGGACGTGGCCAGGTACGTCCGGATGCGGGTGCGTGCGGAGCGGTCCCGAGCCATTTCTACCTCCACTGATGCCACGCCTGAAGGCCAGTAGGCGCCGGTCGGTCGACGCTTTGATGAACCCGACTACAGCACGATAGCACAGGGATAGTAGAACAGGACTACGAGGTGTCCTGCTCCACATACACGCGGGTCCGAGCCCGCGGCACTGTCATACCTTGTGTGACTGTCAGACCTTGCGGGCAAGCACCTCCAGCCCCACGTCGAGCGTGCGCAGGCCAGTTACCGAAGCCAGTTGGAGCACCTCGAGCACGGCCTCGGGCCGCACCCCGATGGCCAGCGCCTCCCGCAGGTGCTTCCGAAGCCCATCCACATAGTGCTGTGGGCTCACCGCGTCGATCGCGATCGACAGCAGGTGCTTGATCTCGGGGTCGAGAACGTCGTCGCGCTCCCAGGGCAGGTCGATGAAGCGCACCCGGGCCGTGAAGTACTCGGGATCCATCCGCAGGATGCCGGCGTAGATCGGGTTGAGCGGGCGCGGGCGAGGGCCGCTGGTCTCAAGCGCACGAGCGAGTTCTTGGTGCCGAGCGGTCTCCTCAGGCAGCGCGAGGCCAGCCCGCTCCATCTCCTCCAGCAGGATGGGAAGGCCGACCGAAACGGTGTGCAGACCGATCGAGCAGGCAATCTCGAGGGTGCACAGCACCTCGGCCCGGCTGGCGCCGTCGGCGAGCGCGGCGTCGATCCTGGGTTCATCGGCCTCCGGGATCACCGACTCCACCCCGAGGACCACGAGCGCGCGGACGGATGGAGCCAGAACTCCATTGCGGTGAGGGTGCGCGACCAGTGACTCCGCAATGGCGGCGAACTCCGGGTCCGCCGCCCGGAGCGCGTCGGCCGTACGCAGGTGCCGGGCCAGGTAGTCGACCCCGGACGCCGTGGTCCCGAACGCCGTGACAGAGCCCGAGCGGCGCTCGGCATCCCGTGCGGCAGTAGTCATCGGCGTTCACCTCCTCGGCACATTGGGTACAAGATTGCGCCATGTCCGGCGTCTTGTCAATGGCATCGCTTGACGTCTTGACCTGGTCTTTTGGGTGTCGTAGCGTCTGTGATGGCCGTTACATCGACATCCTGGGGGCGGACGTGGCGGACGAGCGAGTGATGACGGTTGCCCGGCGCGCGGCCGAGCTGTTACCTGAGCCGCCCCCCGCCCACGACAGCTACGGTTACCTCGCGTGGGAGGAGCTGGTCCTCTCCACCGCCCGCCGCCTTCAGCGGCTGCTGAGCTACGAGACCCTGGCCACGACGCCGGCCGCCTCGCTCGCGCTCGTCCCCGGCACGGGTCGGCTGGACGCCGAGTTTCTTCTGACGCTGTCGGTGTTGCTCGCCCAGGACGACGACCACCACTGCGACCAGCTGCTCTCCGACGCCGTCGCCGAACACTGCGCCGGCCGCACGGCCGTCTGGGCCTAGACATCCCACGGTTCTAACTGTCAAGCAGCGATCTTCTGGTCGGTCGTCTGGTTGGGCCAGGCGGTGGCTTCGTCGTAGGGGGTGTGGTGGCGCAGGCAGCCGTGGAGGATGCCGACGAGCCGGTTGGCGAGGGTGCGCAGCGCCTGGTGGTGGGTGGCGCCGCGGGCACGATGGGCGTCGTAGGAGGCCCGTGCGCCGGGCGAGGCGTTCAGGGCCGCGAACGCCTGCAGGTAGAGAGCGTCACGCAGGCGTTTGTTGACCGCGACACGGGCGAGCACGACCCGTCTCGTGCCGGAAGCGCGGGTGATCGGGGCGGTGCCGGCGTAGTTCTTACGCCCCTTCGCGTCGGCGTAGCGGGTCGGGTCGTCCCCGAACTCGGCGAGCACCCGGGCAGCGAGGACCGGTCCCAGCCCTGGCTGGGACAGCATGACCTTCGCGTCCGGGTGCTGGTCAAAACACGAGCCCAGCTCACCTTCGACCTGCTCGATCTGCGTGGCCAGGGTCGCGAGAACCGCGACGAGGGCAACCACCGTGTGGCCGTAGGCGTCGGCGACCAGCGGCGCCGCGGCCAGCTGGTCGGAACGCAGGGCGTCACGGATCTCTGCGGCGCGCCTGTCGAGGTTGCGCTGGCGACCCGCGCGGCGCAGTGCGGAGACGATCCGCGCCGTCGACAGTCCCCGACCGCGGGCCGGGGTCGGGGCGATCTCCAGCACGGCCAGGGCGTCCCGGCCGGCGAGCTCGCCGGAGAACGCGACCAGCGCGGCCGGGTAGAACTCGCGCAGCGTCGAGCGCAGCAGGTTCGCCTGCCGCTGCCGCGACCAGATCAGGTTCTGATGCGTGCGGGCCAGGACCTTCACCGCCTCGGCCAGTTCGCTGTCCCCAGCGATGGGCCGGTGGTTGGCCCGATCGGTGCGAACCAGATCGGCGAGCACCTTCGCGTCCCCGGCGTCGCTCTTCGCCCGTGAGGTGACATGCCGTTCCCGGTACCGGGCCGCGGACAGCGGGTTGATCGCGTACACCTGGTACCCAGCCGTGACCAACGCCCCGACCCAGGGTCCCCGGTCGGTCTCGATCCCGACCACCACCGACGACGGCTCGTCCCCGTCCCCGAGATGGTCCGCGATCAGGCCGTGCAACTCGGCCATTCCGGTCACGCCCTCGGGGAGCCGACGGCGCACGAGTCGCCGGCCGGTCTCGTCCTGGATCTCGATGTCGTGATGGGCCTCGGCCCAGTCATCCCCGACGAACAGCAATCCCGCACACCCTCCCTGGCCGGCGATCACAGCAGAGCCCTCAGGAAGGATCGCGCACACGCTAATGGATCAGTGCTCGGACGGCACGACATCCCACCGGTCGTCTCTCCCTCCCAGCAACCAGCGGCGGCACGATCTAGGCCTAGACCTCGACCATCGGGCCTGCGCACAAGAGTGCTCGACCGCTGGCGGCTCGGACACCAACCCCATCACAGACGGAACCGGTGCAGTCCCATTAGCGCCCGAACGAGGCTGTCCACCCGCGCGGCGCGGCATCCCGCGACCGGTCACATCAGGACGACAGCCACCAGACCGGTCCGCCATCTGCCAGGCCGGTCCACCTTCGGGCAGGGAACATCGCCCCGCCAGCCACTCCGCCACTCCACCGACAGCCCACGCTGCCGCTCCCGCCCTCCCCCACCAGGGTTTTCGACGAGATTTCGGTTCTCGACGAGATTCCGACCAGGTGGGCGCGCGAGCGGGGCCCCAGCACTGGGCGGGGCCCCTTCCCCAAGACCTCAGACCTTCGCGTCGTTCTCCTGAACGGTGTCGCGCCAGCGCTGCGAGGGCGCCTTCACATCCACGTCCGGCGCGACCAGGCCGAACTCGGCGGCCACGAGTGCCGTGTCGCGGCCGGGGATCGGCGCGCCGGCCGGCGCCAGGCTGGGTGCGGCGCCGAACCTGATAGCGGCGTTCGCCACCTCGATGCCGGTCTCCACGTCATGGTCGGACATGCGAATCCGCATCCCGCGGGCCAGCGTCTGCGGGTGTGAGAAGGCCTCGTTGACGGAGAGAACTGTGGCGCCGGGGAGCTTGAGAGAGAAGTAGAGCTCCTCCCACTCAGCCGCCGTACGCACGAGGAAGCTCGGCTCGACGAGGGTGTACAGGGCGTCCTCGTTCTCGCGGCGCAACGGCTCGGTGGCGAACCGGGGGTCGTCGATCCACTCGGGGTGCTCCGCGGCCTTGCAGAACTTCGCCCAGAACTGCTGGGTGATGCAGATCGTGAACCACCGATCGTCGGCGGTTCGGAAGACCCCGAACGGAAGCGAGCCACTGCCGCCGCGACGAGGCTCCGGGAGGAACTCCTTGCCCAGGGTCACCGCCTGCGGCGCCCGGTAGGAAAGCAGGGCCACCTGTGAATCAAGCAGGCTGATGTCGAGGTGCTGCCCGTGCCCACGCAAAGCACGCAGCCGGATGGCGCCCAGGGTGCCGAGCGCGGCGAACATCGCGCCGGTCAGGCCACCGATCGGGTTGCCCCAGCGGATCGGCACTTCCGGCCTTGTATGGTCGACAGTGATGCTCATACCACCACCGAGAGCCTGGATCGCGTTGTCGAACGCCGGGTAGGCGCTCCACGGGCCGGTGTGGCCGAAGCCGGTGATCGATGTCTGGATCAGCTGGTCGTTCAGGCCGCGCAGGGACTCGAAGTCGAGCCCGAGCCGCTGAAGGACCCCGGGCCGGTAGTTGTCGAGCATGACGTCGGCCCGGCTGGCCAGCCCGAGCAGGAAGGCGCGCCCCTCGTCGGTCTTGAGGTCGGCGATCACACTCCGCTTGCCTCGGTTCAGACCAGCGCGAAAGGACGCCTCACGGCTCTCGTCGGGGTAGGGCTCGATGACCTGCCCGAAGGGCCGCTCGACCCGGATGACGTCGGCCCCGAGGTCGGCCAGCAGCTGCGCCGCGAAGGCCTTGCTCGGCTCGTCGCCGTTCAGCTCCAGGACGGTGGTGCCCTCTAGAGCGCGACCGACCTGGCGGGAGACGTCCGGGTCGGGGTTCAGCGCACCGCGCTCGACCAGCGGCACGGCGCCCCGATCGTCACCGCAGTGGATCACTCCGGCTGCCGAGAGCCGCTCCAGTTCGTCGGTGTCGAGCCCGAGCAGGGCGCCCAGAACCATCGCGGTGTCCGCGCCGGGCTGCCGAGGGGCGCGCCAGGTCGAGGAGTCACTGAACTTGAGGGCGTCCCCCGCGACCGTCGCCGTACGGCCGAACTCATCCGAGATCACGACCGACATCCCGCGCGCCCGCACCTGCGGATGCCGGAACACGTCGGCGACCCGGGTGACCTTGCCGCAGACGACGCCGGCCGCCATCAGGTGCTCCTGCCACCAGTCGGCGGTGCGGGTCCGGAAGACGCCCTGAAGCAGCTCGACGAGCTCCTCGCGGTGCGCGTGCCGGGCCGGCCCGGTGCTGAAACGCTCGTCGGTCAACAGGTCCGGCCGCTCCATGACCCGGGCGGCGGCCGGCCACATGCGCTGGCTGATGCAGATGGCGACCCATCCATCGCCGCATTCGAAGTTGCCGAAGGGCACGGTGCCCTGGCCACCCTCGAAGGGCGACGGCAGCGGCTCCTGGCCGAAGGTCAGCGCCTGCGGGACCCGGTAGGTGTTGAGCGCCAGCATCACGTCGAGCATGGAGACGTCGACGTGCTGCCCGGCGCCGGTCCGGTCGCGGTGGATCACCGCCGCGGTCACGCCGATCGCGCTGACGAGGCCGGCGAAGAGGTCGCCGATGGGGATGCCCCAGCGCACCGGCGGCAGGTCCGAGGCGAGCCGGGTGTAGTTCATCGTGCCGCACATGGCCTGCACGATCGGGTCGTACGCGGGCATGGTCGACCACGGCCCGTCGCCGCCGAAGCCGGTGAGCGAGCAGGTGATGATCGATGGGTTGTGCCGCGCCAGCGACTCCCGGTCGTCGCCGAGCCGGGCGGTGACGCCGGGACGGAAGTTGTCGACCACGATGTCCGCCTCCGCCACCAGGCGGTGGAACAGACCGCGTCCCTCATCCGACTTGAGGTTCAGGCTTACCGAGTGCTTGTTGCGACTCAATCCCCAGCTGAACGCCTCGTCCTCGCTGAGCCGGGTCGGGTCCACCTCGCGCCACGACTCCTCGTCGGGCAGGGACTCGACGCGGATCACCTCGGCCCCCAGGTCGGCCAGCAGGAGAGAGCCGAAGGGGCCGGAGACGACACGGCACAGATCGAGGACGCGCAGGCCGGACAGGGGCGTGGACGGCGAGGCGCTCGGAGAGGTCGCTGCAGCACTCATGATGTCCCACCCTAGGCCGTCCCGCACTGAAACACAACTTGTAACCGCATTCGAACATCACTAAAAGCAAGGGTCCGCACCAGCCTAAACCGTGCCTAAAAACCCAGGGCAACCCCGGTGACACGCACCACAGAGACGATTGACTGCCAAGTTGCTATGTTGTTTCAACCGCGCGCCGTCAACCGCGACCGCCGCCGCCAGAACGACCAGGTCGTGCTCGGATGGAGGGTGCCCCGCTTCGCCTGGGCCGATGCCATGAGCCGAGCGGTGGCCGCGAGTCGTGCTGGCTGAGCACGCCGAGTCCGCCACCACTGCCGTGATCGAGCCTGATCGGACGTGGTGCGCTAGCGAGTGCTGCGGGCGCTTCCGGCCACCAGAGCGATGATCTGGCTTCGTGAGGTGAAGTCCAGCTTGGTGAGGATCCGCTGCACGTGGCTGTCCACCGTGCGCTGCGCGATCACCAGGTCGGCGGCTATCTCCCGGTTGGTCTTCCCGGTCGCCACCAGCTCCGCGATCTGCCGTTCCCGCGAGGTCAACGGAAGGTCGTGCAGCACCGAGTCCGCGGCGAGAGCGCCCGGCGTGCCAGGGATTTCAGGCGCGCTGATGTTCCCGGGCGGGCCGAAGGCTCCAGGGGCGGCGGGGGACGCGGTGGTGCGAGGCGTGCCACGGCCGTCCGAATCGTCGGCCCCGCCGAGCGCCGTGGTAACAAGGTCGGTCAGGGAGAGCTCCCGCCCGCGCGCGGCCACCGCGCGGTGCTCCGCCCCGAGCTGGGCACGGGCACGCACGGAGTACTGCTCGTGCCACTCACGCACCCCGGGAAACCCGTGGTACGCGGGACCGAAGTCCTCGGCGCGAGCCTGCGCGGCCTCCAGCAGAAGCACTCCCTGGCGTGCGTCGCCGGCCTCGACCGCCGCCCAGGCGAGCAGCTCGACAGCCCAGACCACACCCTGCAGGTTGGCGAGCTCGCGCTTGCGCCGCAGGCCGTCCCGTGCCAGCCGCGCCGCCTCGTCCGGGCGGCCGGACAGCAGCGCCTCCAACGCGCGGACCACCAGAGCCCACGACAGCAGCAGTTCCTCGTCGTGGGCGGCGCAGAGCTCACTGGCCTCGGTCAGGACCTCGCGCGCGAAGCCCAGGTCGCCTCGGTAGCAGTAGGCAAGCCCAAGATTAATCAGCGCGTCCGCGAGGTACGGCGCGCTGTCGGTGAAGCCTCGCTCCTCGGCGATGCCCGCCTCCAGGCGCTCGATCGCGGCGTCGACCCGACCCTCGAACAGATCCGCGACGCCGGTCGCCCACAGCGCGTGCGCGCCGCGGGCGGCATCCCCGAGCCCGGCGGCGACGCTCTCGCACTCGGCGAGCAGCTCCCGCGCGGCCGCGATGTTGTCGTCCACGGTGGAGAGGAAGCCGTGTGTCCAGAGCGCCTGCGCGCGCTCGGGGGTGAGTCGGTCGTCGACGGCCAGCAACTGGCTCAGCCAGCGACGCCCTTCGCCGGGCGAGCCGGTGCCGATCCAGAAGGGGAACAGGTCCGCGGCCATCCCGAGCCCGACGCGGGCGGTCTCCTCATCCCGGAGAGAGAAGTCCAGAGCGGCCCGAACGTTCGCCTGGTCCGCGAGTACCTGGGCGCAGAGGTCGCGCTGGCGCGGCCCGAACCATCCCCGGTGCACCTGCTCGGTCAGATCGGCGAAGTAGTCGAGGTGAGCGAGCCGCACCGCGTCGACCCCACCATCCGCCGCGCCCTGCTCCCTGCCCGTCTCCGCGAGCCGGCGGGCGCCGTACTGCCGGATCGTCTCCAGCACCGTGTACCGCGAGCCGTCGAGGACGACCACCGACTTCTCGACCAGCTCGAAAAGGGCCGCGGCGACGTCGTCGGCGGCGAGCCCCGGACCAGCGCATACCGCCCGCACCGCGTCGAGCGTCGCCCCGCCCCGGAAGACCGAGAACCGTGCCCAGAGCACGCGCGCCGCTGGCGAGCAAAGATCGTGACTGTAGTCCAGGCTGGTGCGGACGGACGTGTGCCGGCGCGCCGCCGACCGGGGCGCGGGTGGGTCCGGCACGGGCTGGGCGAGCATGGACTCGACCGACTGCCACCGGCTCCCGGCCGCGGCGAGCTCGATCGCCAGCGGTAGCCCATCCAGCCGGCGGCAGAGCTCCACCACCATCGCCTCGCTGACGCGGCCGGCGGCGACCTCCGCGTTGAGCGCCCCCGCGCGTTCCAGGAACAGCGCGACCCCGTCGTAGCTCGCCGCGGCACCGGGTGCGATGGGGCTACCCGCGGCCGGCAGCGCCAGCGGCGGTACCCGGTAGAGAGCCTCGCCATCGATACGCAGTGCCTCGCGGCTGGTGGCGAGCACGCGTAGGTGCTGGCATCCGCTCAGGAGGCGGGTGACGAGGAGCGCGACCGCCTCGGTGAGGTGCTCGCAGTTGTCCAGCACCAGCAGTGCCTGGGATGTGCCGATGCGAGCGACCAGATCATCGACATCGCCAGCGGAGTTCCAGCTCGGATCCAGTCGTGTGAGCACCGTGGAGGCGAGCAGGTCGGGCTGGGAGAGCTCGGCGAGCGGCACCATGCAGGCGCCGTCGCGGAAGGCCGCACGCAGCGTTCGGGCGACGTGCAGCGCCAGCCGGGTCTTGCCCACCCCGCCCGGACCGGTGAGCGTGACCAGCCGCGCCCGGGTGAGCAACTGCTTCACCCCGGCGGTCTCGGACCTGCGCCCGACCAGACTGGTCGCCTCGGCAGGTAAGTGGTCCTTCTTGCCCGAACCCCTACCTAAATCGCCGCGTCCCATCGTTGCCCGCCTCCGCCTCGATAAGACCGCATGTGGCCAGTGGACCAGAGGGCGACGTCGGTCGCGACTCCAGAAGTCACACGACAAGTGACCGAGGTCATATACGTAGCCGATATCGGCAATTCTACGCATGCGCCGTCGCGCCCCGGCTCCGAACATCGACGGTCAACACCGACCGACAACGGAGGAGCCGCGGATGGCCTGTCGCATCGATCTGGGCATCAGCCGCGGGCGCCGCGAGTGGCGCTCGCCGCGGCCGCGGCCCCGGGCGAGCGGCCCCGCGCACGCCGTCGATCCGCTCGTCCGGGCCGCCGACCTGGTGAAACGCGTCGCCGCGCTCGTTCCCGCCCCAACGGCCGGGCTGTGCACCGATGACCACGCATGGCTCGCGTTCAACGAACTACTCGATGAGGCGGCGGTTCTGGTAGCGGAGGCCCTGCGTCACCCGGACGTGCTGGGTGACACGGCCGCGCCGACGCTGCGCGTGCTGCTCGACTCCCTGGTCGGCACCGACGCGGTGGCGTGGCTCCTGATGGAACGCGCTCTCGGAGTTCTCAGTTGGGACGACCTCGGCTGACCCACGCGTTGCCCGGAGAGTCCGGACGTGTCCGCGGCTCACGGAACGCCATCCATTGCCGTGTTACATACCTTGTGTTAATTAGGTTACTGTCCTACGAAGGCCACGCTGAAACACGATTGGGCAGCTGATGACCGACCTCTCACTCGATGACCTGCGGAACCGCTACCGCCGCGACTACGACCCCTACGCCGACCAGTCCATCGACGAGCAGTTGGCCGAGCTCGCCGACCGTCGAGCCGACCTGCCGGTCAGCTACTCCGCGCGCGGCAACGGCTGCTGGGTGCTGACCGACTATGACGACGTCTCCGACCTGCTGCGCCGCAACAACCGCGGCGTGGTGAGCTTCCCGAACGAGCCGGACGGGCTGAACCTGTCGGGCGCTCGGGCGAAGCAGATCCCCATCGAGCTCGACGGGCCCGAGCACCGGCAGGTGCGACAGCTGCTGGATCCCATTTTCGCGCCGAAGAAGGTCGCGCACCTGGAGGACCATCTGCGGGAGCAGTGCAACCGGCTCATCGACCAGTTCATCGAGGACGGGAGAGTCGACTTCATCAAGAAGTTCGCGCTGCCGTTCCCGGGGGCGACCGTCCTGGCCATCATGGGATGGCCGGCCGAGGACCTGGAGATGATGAACGGCTGGGCCGACGTCCTGCTGCACGGCGTTCCCGGCGGCGCCGAGGACGAGAACAACGCCGCGCGCGGCCAGACCGTGCTGGAGTTCTCCTCCTACATGGCGCGGAAGATCCCCGAGTGGCGTGCCGCGCCGCGGACGGACGACGTGATGTCGGTGATGCTCGACGCCGAGATCGGCGGCGTGAGGCTGACCGACGACCAGCTCTACGACTTCTCCGTGCTGATGATGTTGGCCGGGCTCGACACGGTGCAGAGCGTCCTGGCCCGCTGCACGCGCTACTTCGCGGCCCGGCCCGACCAATGGGACCGGATGTTCTCCGACCCGGAGACGTTCCCCGCCGCCGTGGAGGAGCTGCTGCGCTGGGCCACTCCCCCGGTGCCGACGCGCACGGTCACGGACGACGTCCTGGAGATCCGCGGCGTCCCGATCCCGCGGGGAGAGCGGGTACACGCTCCGCTCGGCTCGGCCAACCGCGACCCGAAGTACTACCCGGACCCCGACGAGGTCGTCTTCGACCGGGCGACCAAGCCGCACCTGGCGTTCGGCGTCGGCCCGCACCGCTGCGTCGGTCTCCACCTGGCGCGCCTGGAGCTCCGCATCGCCTTCGAGGAACTGCACCGCCGCATCCCGAAGTTCGAGCTCGACCCCGACATGCCCGCCCCGCACGAGCACCTCGGGCTCGCCTGGGGCGTGAACGACGTCCACCTCCGCTTCACACCTGGCCCCAAGGAGCTGTCATGAGCACGTCGGATGTAGACGCCCCGGCCGAGGAGAGCATCGAGGAGACAAGGGTCCGGCTGCGCAGCGACTACGACCCGTACGCCGGCGTACCCATCCAGACCCATCTCGACGGGCTCGCTCAGCGGCGCGCGGAGTTACCGCTGAGTTGGTCCGGTCACGGCAACGGCTGCTGGGTGGTCACCGAGTACGACGACGTGTCGGAACTGCTGCGGCTCAACAACCGCGGCGTCGTGAGCTTCCCCAACGAGCCCGACGGCCAGAACGCGGTGGGCTCCCGCAAGGCGATGATCCCGATCGAGATCGACGGCGGGCTGCACCGGCAGTACCGCCGCTACCTCGACCCGCAGTTCGCGCCCAAGAAGGTCGGGCTGCTGGAGGATCATCTGCGCGAGCAGGCCAACCGGTTCATCGACGGCTTCAGCGAGGCCGGGAAGTGCGACTTCGTCGAGGGTTTCGCCCTGCCGTTCCCGGGCGCCACCGTGCTGGCGATCATGGGATGGCCACTGGAGGATCTCGAGCGGATGAACCGCTGGACGTCGATCCTGCTGCACGGCGTTCGCGGCGGCACGCTGGAGGAGAACGCGGCGGCGCGCGGCAAGGCGCACGTGGAGTTCAGCGCCTACATGCTGGAGAAGCTCCCCGAATGGCGCGCCGCTCCGCGCCGGGACGACGTCACCTCGGTGATGCTCGACGCGGAGTTCGACGGCGAGAAGATGGACGACAACGACCTTTTCGACTTCTTCGTGCTGATGATGACCGCCGGGCTCGACACAGTGCAGAGCGTGCTGTCGCAGACAGCGGTCTACTTCGCCCGCCATCCCGATCAGTGGGATCGGATGTTCGAGAAGCCGGAGACGCTGGAGCCGGCGATCGAGGAGCTGCTGCGCTGGGCTACGCCGCCGGTGCCGACCCGCACCGTCGACGTCGACTCGGTCCGTTTCCAGGGCGTCGACATTCCGCGTGAGGACCGGATCCACGCTCCGTTGGCGGCCGCCAACCGCGACCCGAAGTACTACCCGGACCCCGACGAGGTCATCTTCGACCGGGCGCCGAAGCCGCACCTGGCGTTCGGCGTCGGCCCGCACCGCTGCGTCGGGCTGCACCTGGCCCGACTGGAACTCAAGATCGCCTATGCCGAGCTGCACCGCCGCATCCCGCGCTTCGAGCTCGACCCCGACGCGCCCGCGCCGAACGAGCACCTGGGGCTGGCCTGGGGTGTCGAGGACGTACACCTGCGCTTCGAGCCCGGTCCGCGCGAACTCTCCTGACCCGGCGCACACGGCTCGCCGGGTGCGAGCCGGGCCACTCCTCCCGGTGGCCCGGCTCACCCCGGTCATGCCAGCTGTAATGGTGTTAGCATCATTAGAAACGGCTAACAGCATTAGTGCGTCATCGAGGCCGTCCGCTCGAACTCAGGAGGAGCTTCCGTGGGGGAGCCGCAGCCCGCCGTCAGCACGCTCGACGCCCTGGTCGTCGGGGCCGGCATCTCCGGTATCTACCAGCTCTACAGGCTGCGCGAGCAGGGCCTCGACGTCCAGATGGTCGAGGCCGGCAGCGGCGTGGGCGGGGTGTGGTTCTGGAACCGCTACCCCGGCGCCCGGTTCGACTCGGAGAGCTACGCCTACGGCTACTTCTTCTCCCGTGAGCTCATCGACGAGTGGGACTGGAGCGAGGAGTACGCCGGCCAGCCCGAGACCGAGCGCTACCTCAACTACGCGGTCGACAAGTTCGACCTCCGCCGGCTCATCAACTTCGAGCAGCGGGTCGCCTCCGCGGTATGGGACGCCGACGACGCGCGCTGGACGGTGCGGACCGAGAGCGGGGGTGTCTGGCGACCGCGCTACCTGGTCACAGCGCTCGGCATTCTCTCGGCGCCGGCGTACCCCAGCGCGCCGGGCCTGGACGGCTTCCGTGGCGAGCGGGCGCACACCGGTCTGTGGCCGACCGAGGGCATCGACTTCACCGGCAAGAAGGTGGCCGTCATCGGCACCGGTTCGAGCGGGGTGCAGATCATCCCGTTCGTCGCGCGGGATGCCGAGAAGCTCGTCGTCTTCCAGCGCAGCCCCAACTGGTGCACGCCGATCAACAACTTCGCCATCACCCCGGAGCGGATGGCCGACATCCGCGGCCGCATCGACGAGATCTGGGAGACCACGCAGCTCTCGCCATCCGGTTCGATGCACCGGCCGATGACGGAGTCCTCGCTGGACATGGATCCCGAGGAACGGCGCGGTCACTTCGAGCGACTCTATGACTCCCCCGGTCTGATCATGGCGTTGGCCAACTTCCGCGACGTCGCGCTCGACAAGCGCGCCAACGACAACGCCACCGCATACATCGCCGAGCGGATCCGGGCCCGCGTGCACGACCCCGAGATCGCCGAGCGGCTCATCCCCAAGGATCACGGCTTCGGCCAGAAGCGGCCGCCGCTCGAGAACGGCTACTACGAGGTCTTCAACTCCCCGCACGTGTCGCTCGTCTCGACCGGCGACGAGCCCATCGTCCGGTTCACCGAGACCGGCATCGAGACCGTCCGCGGCCACTACGACCTGGACGTGATCGTCTTCGCGACCGGCTTCGAGGCGGTCGTCGGCTCCTACAACCGCATCGACATCCGCGGCCGGGACGGACTGAGCCTGCGTGACCACTGGGAGGCCGGGCCGCGCACCTACCTCGGCCTTACCGTGGCGGGGTTCCCCAACCTCTTCCTGATCGGCGGGCCGCAGAGCACGACCGGCAACATCCCGCGCGCCACCGACTTCCAGGCCGACTGGGTCGCCACGACCATCGCCCGGATGCGGGATCGCGGCGAGACCACGGTGGAGCCGACCGCCGAGGCCGAGGACGGATGGATCGACCACGTCAACGGCGGGATCGTCGGCACGATGCAGGAGACGGCGGAGTCGTGGGCATTCGGGTCGAACGTGCCCGGCCGCAAACGCGCCTACCTGCTGTACGCCGGGGGGCTGCCGCAGTACCGCGAGCGGGTCAGGGCCGCCACCGGGGACGGCTACCGCGGGTTCTCGTTCTCATCCTGAGCCCCTCCCAACCCATCCTGCTGTCGTTCTTCGCGCCGCGTTGACGGCGTTCTAATTAGGTTTCTATTGTGTTGTAACCAGATAAACGATGGCACGGTCCGTCTCCGCGGGCCGGCGGCGGAGAGGCACAGATGAGTACACGAGCGGCAATCCTGTGGGCCCTGGGCGAGAAGTGGAGCGTCGAGGACGTCCAGCTCGCCGACCCGGGCCCGGGCCAGGTGCGGGTCAAGATCCACGCCACCGGCCTGTGCCACTCCGACGACCACGCGGTCACCGGCGACATGCCGAGCCCGTTCCCGCTCGTCGGCGGCCACGAGGGCGCCGGCGTCGTCGAGGCGATCGGCCCCGGTGTAACCCGGGTCGCGCCCGGCGACCACGTGGTCCTGATCTTCCAGCCGCCCTGCGGCTACTGCCGCAACTGCGCGCGTGACCGCTCGAACCTCTGCCTCAACGCCGCGCTCCAGAACTACGGCGTCACCAAGTCGTTCAGCGCCCGCGGGCAGGAGATCGCGGCCACCGGTGACCTGGGCACCTTCGCCGACGTCACCGTCGTCTCCGAGCGCTGCATGGTGAAGATGGGCAAGGACATCCCCTTCAACGTGGCCTCGCTGCTCGGTTGCGCGGTCACCACGGGATGGGGCGCGGCCGTCAACCTCGCCGAGATCGAGCCCGGCGACAACGTCGTGGTCATCGGCAGCGGCGGCGTCGGCATCAACTCGGTGCAGGGCGCCAGGAACGCCGGCGCGAACATGATCATCGCTGTGGACACCGTCGAGCTGAAGCGCCAGAAGGCGCTCGAGTTCGGCGCGACGCACGCGGTCGGCTCAGTCGAGGAGGCGAGCGCGCTGCTCGCCGAGAGCACCGGCGGGCGGATGGCCGACGCGGCGATCCTGTCGGTGGGCGTGGGCGACGCCAGCAAGCTGGGCGAGATCATCGACCTCACCGGGCCGGCCGGCATCACGGTCGTCACCTCGGTCTCGCCGTTCGCCTCCACCACGGTGGACATGAACCTCGCGCTGTTCACGCTGGCCCAGAAGACCCTGCGCGGCAACGTGTACGGCGGCGTCCAGGTGCACCGCGACATCCCGCGGCTGCTCGACCTCTACCGGCAGGGCCATCTCAAGCTCGACGAGCTGATCACCAGGACCTACACCCTGGACCAGATCAACGAGGGCTACGCCGACATGCACGCCGGCAAGAACATCCGCGGCGTCATCGAGTTCTGAGAGCTCTGGTCCCGCGCCGACACTCGACTTGGCCCTCGCCGCCGACCGGTGGCGAGGGCCAATCCATTCCTGCCACAGGATAGGCGCGGCCGCCCCGTTACGAACCTGGGACGGGGATCACGCTCCACACCGTGACCCCCGTCCCGGGTTGGTCACCACGACACCGGCGGCACCGGTGTCAGATCTCGCGCTGCTCAGCCCACGGCGTTACCACCGCTGGTGCCCTTCCTCGCCCGTGCGACGAGCTGGCCGACGATGACGTTGCGCTGGATCTCGTTCGTACCCTCACCGACGATCATCAGCGGGGCGTCACGGAAGTAGCGCTCGACGTCGTACTCGGTCGAGTAGCCGTACCCGCCGTGCACCCGCACCGCGTCCAGCGCGATCTTCACCGCGGCCTCGGATGCGAACAGCTTCGCCATGCCGGCCTCCATGTCGACTCGGCGGCCGGCGTCGAACTCCCGGGCGGCGTACAGCGTCAGCTGACGCGCGGCCTCAAGGTTGGTAGCCATGTCGGCGAGCAGGTTACCGACTGACTGGTGCCTCCAGATCGGCTTACCGAACGACTCACGGGTCTGCGCATAGGCCAGCGCGTCCTCGTACGCCGCCCGCCCAACCCCGAGCGCACGGGACGCGACCTGCAGGCGGCCGGTTTCGAGCCCCTTCATCATCTGTGCGAACCCGAGACCCGGCGTCCCGCCCAGCACGCTGCTCAGCGGAGCGCGGTAGTCGTCGAAGGTGACCTCGCAGCTCTCGACGCCCTTGTAGCCGAGCTTTGGCAGGTCACGCGACACGGTCATCCCGTCGCCGGGCTCTACGAGCAGCACCGAGATCCCCTGCGAGGCCGGCCGCGCGTCCGGGTCGGTCTTGCACAGCAGCGCCGTCAGCCCGGCCCGGCGGGCGTTGCTGATCCAGGTCTTGGCGCCGCTGACGCGGTACTCGCCGTCGACGTTCCTCGCGGTGGTGCGTATCGCCTGTAGGTCCGAGCCGCCCTGCGGTTCGGTGAGCGCCATCGTGGCGCGCACCTCGCCGGTGGCCAGCCGGGGCAGCCAGGCGTCCTTCTGCTCCTGGGTACCGAACTGGTTGATCAGCTTCACGACCACCGTGTGGCCGCCCATCGCGCCGGCCAGGCTCATCCAGCCACGGGAGAGCTCCTCGGTGACGAGGACATAGCACTGCATGCTGACCGCGACGCCGCCGTACTCCTCGGGGACCGCGAGGCCGTAGATCCCGAGCTTCTTCATCTGCTCGATGAGCGCCTCGGGATAGACGTTCTCGTGTTCCAGCCGCTGGACCACCGGCTTTACCTGCTTGTCGACGAACTCGGCGACGGTCGCGATGATGGCGCGCTCGCCCTCGTCGAGAGCTCTGAGGTGCTCCACTACGTCTCCTCCTCGGACAGGACGGTCAGACGACGCCGGCGTCGCGCAGCCGCGCGATCGCCTCGACGCCGAGGCCGAGCTCGGCGAGCAGCGTGTCGGTGTGCTGGCCCAGGTCCGGCACGTCGCCCATCACCGGCTCGGTGCCGGCCAGGCCTATCGGCGGCAACAGCGCGCGGAACGGGCCGCCAGGAGCGCGAACCTCACGCCAGCGGTCCCGTTCGCGCAGTACCGGGTGCTCGATGAAGTCGGCCACCTGGTTGATGGGCGCGTTCGCGATACGCAGCCGGTCCAGCAGCTCGGCCACCTCCGCGCCGGTCCGTCGAGCGAACGCCGCATCCACGTGCTTGTCGAGCTCAACGCGATGGGCGACGCGATCAGCCCCAGTGCGGAACCACGGATCATCGGCCAGCGCAGCGTTCTCAAGGAACTCGGCGCAGAAGCTCCGCCATTCGACGTCGTTCTGGATGGAGAACAGAACCTCGCTCCCATCAGCGGCGACGTAGGAGCCGTACGGCGCGATGGTGGCATGGTGCGCGCCCAGGCGCGGCGGTTGCGCGCCGGTGAACTCGGCGTAGTACGCTGGCTGGCTCATCCACTCGGCCAGCGCGTCGAACAGCGACACTTCGACCGGCCTCGCCACGCCCGTGGTCGCTCGGGCGAGCAGGGCGGCAAGGACGCCGGAGAAGGCGTACATCCCGGCCGCGATGTCGGCCACCGAGATCCCGACCCGGGCGCCCGACTCCGGGGTGCCAGTGACCGAGACCAGGCCGGTCTGGCACTGCATCAGCAGGTCGTAGGCCTTTCGCTGAGACCACGAACCCGAGCTTCCGTAGCCGTTGACGGCGCATCCGATCAACCGGGGGTTGAGCTCGGCGAGCGCGTCGACGCCGAAGCCGAGCCGGTCCACCGCGCCGGGGCCGAGGTTGTGCACGAAGACATCGGCCCGCGCGAGGAGGTCGCGCAGCACCTGGCGCCCTTCGAGCGCCTTGACGTCCAGGGTGAGCGATTCCTTGCCGCGGTTGAGCCAGACGAAGTAGCTCGACAGCCCGTACACGGCGCGGTCGTAGCCGCGGGCGAAGTCACCGGACCCGGGCCGCTCGACCTTGATCACCCGGGCGCCGAGGTCGGCCAGCTGCCGGGTGGCGAACGGCGCCGCCACGGCCTGCTCCAGGCTCACCACCAGGACGCCGTCGAGCGGGCGCGCTGTGGTGTCGGACACGGCGGACACTCTATCTACTATCATCCTCTTATGATGGTGCAATAAATCACGTCTTCAGTTAGCCAAGCTAGAACTGTGAGGAGCGCCGCGCTGAAGGTCCAGGAAGCCACAGCCGGCGGCGCCGTGCCGTCGACCGGTCAGCGCGGCTCCCGCGCGGTCTTCCCGGTTCTCGCGCTGGTCGTGGTCGCGGTCAACCTGCCGCAGTCCGTGGTGGTGCCGGTCCTGCCCGGGCTCCAGGAGAGCTACGGATCCGACCCGGTGACCGTCACATGGCTGATCACCGGGTTCCTACTCTCCTCCGCCGTCGCCACTCCCCTGATGGGACGGCTCGCCGACACCTACGGCCAGCGGCGGATCCTCGCCGCGGCGCTGATCGTCCTGTCGGCCGGGTGCTTGGGCGCGTCGCTCGCCCCATCCATTGGATGGCTGATCGCGATGCGCGTGGTGCAGGGCATCAGCGGCGGCGCCGTGCCGGTGACGTTCTCGGCCCTTCGTGTGGCTGTGCCGCCCAAGCAACTCAGTTACGGCGCCGCGGTACTGGCGACGGTCGGCTCGATCGCCTTCTCCGTCGGCATCGTCGTCGCCGGCCCGCTCCTGGTCTCGACAGGCCGAGCCGCGGTCTTCCTGCTTCCCATGGTGCTCGCCGTCGTGGCGCTGGTCGGTGTGCTTGTCGTCATGCCCGCCGGGGCTCCCGAGACCCGGACGGCGGGTGGGCGCTTCGGCGTGCTCCCGGTGGCCCTGTTCGGGGGTGCCCTCGTGTGCGCGCTGCTCGCCATCAGCCAGAGCACGAACTGCGGCGGGACGTCACCGATCGTGCTCGCCCTCATCGGCGGCTGCCTGGTGCTCGGATTCGCCTGGGCGCTTCAGGAACGTCGCGCCACCGTGCCGTTCATCGACCTGAGGATGATGCGCCGCCGCGGTATGTGGACCGCGAGCCTGGTCGCCTTCCTGGCCGGGGTCGGGCTCTTCGGCTGCGCGGCAGGCCTCCCCCGCCTGCTCCAGGCGCCGCCGGAGAGCGGTGCCGGTGTGGGCGCGAGCCTGCGGGAGGTCGGGCTGCTGATGTCGCCGATCGCGTTCTCCGCGTTCCTGACCAGCCTGTGCACGGGCCGGCTCTACCAGCGCTTCTCCTCGCGCGCCCTGGTGGTCGCGGGCGGCCTGGTGAGCGGGGCATCGTTCGCCGGGCTCGCCTTCTGGAACGGTGAGCGGTGGCAGGTGGTCGCCTGGTGCGTGCTCCAGGGCATCGGCAACGGGCTGATCCTCTCCACGGTCGCCGCCGTGGTCATGAACTCCGTCCCGGCGAACGAGACCGGGGTGGCGAACGGGATGAACACCAACATCCGCACGCTTGGCGGCTCGCTGGGCGCGGCCGCGACCGCCTCGATCCTCACCGCGTACGCGAGCTCTTCGGCCGTTGACGGCGCGGGCCATGCTGGCGGCTCGGGCAGCGCGGACTTCGTCGACGGCACGGGGTATGTCGCCGTCTTCCTCGTGCTCGCCGGCGCGATGGTGGCGTCCGCGGCGGCGGCCGTGCTCATACCGCGCGACCCGACGCGGGCCCCCGGCCGGGAATCGGAGCCCGCGGCCAGCGGCGGCGGTCCCGGTCACGCCGACTCGACGCCGACGCCCACGCCCACGCCCACGCACCGGGAGGCGAGGTAGCGCGTGCCACCCCTGACCCGTTGTTCGAAGGTAAATCTCGTTTCCTGCCACGCTGGACCGCCACGTGTCGTCCGCTGTCGGTCAGGCTGGTAGCCGAGCACTGTTGGAGGAGCCCCTTGAACGCCGGAAGCGAGCCATCCACCACCACCCCTTCCAGCCAGGACGCGTCTCCCAAAGGGCTCGCGCACGGCATGCGGTGGGGTCTGAAGAAGTCCTTCATCGAATACGTACGCCGGATGCCCGACGGCCGCGGTTCGGTCGGCGACGGGGCGATTCCGGTCGGTGCGGATGACCTGTTCTACGAACACGACGCCGTGAACAGCACCGAGAGGGGGCCCGACGGGCCGTGGGTGCTGGCGTTCCGGGGCGACGTCCGGTTCAGCGGGCACTACGGGATGCTTTTCGTGCGTGTCGCGCACCCGTGGCTGGAGATGGACGGCGACGCCGGCGTGCTGAGCATCGAGGACCCGGGTGCCCGGAACGGCGCGCCGCGGGTACGGCTGGCGACCGCGACCCTGCGGCGCCTGGGAGACCGCAACGGCACCGAGCTGTGGGGCAGCGACGACGTCGCGCTCACCGCCGAGGGGGTGGAGCTCTTCAACGACGTGTACGCCGAGGGAGAGCCCTTCGAGCCGCTGCTGGTACAGCTCCCGGTCAGCGCGGGTTGATCTCCGGCCACCGCTAGGCGTTCTCGGCGGCGGCCATCCGGGAGGTGGCCATCCGAGCGATGGTCACCCGGACACCGGCCACCCGGACAGCGGTCACCTCGGCGGTGTCACCTGGGCGGTGTCACCCGGCGTCCGCCGGGACCCGGGCGAGCGTGCGGCGCGCGGCGACGGCGAGCGCCTCATCGATCATCTGGCCGTCCAGCGAGACGGCGCCGAGGCCGAGCGCGTGCGCCTCGTCGAGTACCGCCACGATCCGGCGCGCCTTGCTGACCTGGTCGGATGACGGCGTGAAGGCCGCGTTGACGGCCTCGATCTGGCGCGGATGGATGACCCATTTGCCATCGAAGCCGGTCCGCGCCGCGTGGTCGGTCGAGGCGGTGAAGTCGTCGCCGACGTCGACGCCGAGGTAGGGCCCGTCGATGGCCGCGAGCCCGACGCCGCGGGCCGCGACCAGTACGTCGTGCTGCGCCGCGAGCCAGGTCATCGACGCACCGGCGGCCGGGCGCCCGAGGGACGCGCCGAGGTCAGCGTAGCCGATGATGACCGCGCGCAGACGGGGGGTCACGGCGACGATCTCCCGCAGGTTCGAGAGCCCGCGGGGCGTCTCAATCAGGGCCTGGATGGTCGTCGGCTCGCGGCGCCCGACGCGGGCCTCGACGCCGTCGAGGAGCCGGTCGATGAACGCCAGATCACCGGCGGACTCGACCTTCGGGATCACGAGGGGCCTCGCGGGGCCATCCACCGAGGCGCAGGCCACGACGTCCTCGTGACACCACGCGGTACGCACGGCGTTGACCCGGATCGAGAGAGAGCGCGCCGACGCCGCACCCGAAGGCGAGGCCGCGAGGGTCGCCGTGACCACCGACCGCGCCGCGTCCTTACCGTCGGGCGGAACGGCGTCCTCCAGGTCGAGCACGATCTCGTCCGCGGCCGAGGCCAACGCCTTTTCGATCATGCGCTCGTTCATACCCGGCACACACAGGCAGGAGCGGCTGGCGTTCATCAATTCTCCTGACAGTTCATCGTCCGGGCCGCGCCGCGGGACTCTCGCGTGGTGTCATTCGCTTGCGGACTGACGGATGAGCCTTTCTCCGCACCAGGATGGGTTGTCGGTGCCCGCCACCCGCTGCGGCACGAACTGCTGTCCAGCCGGGTCGACTTTCACGAAGAAATAACACGGCGAGATCACGCCGAAGTCCTTCTCCATGTCGACTGTTCCCGGCAGCAGACCGCCGGCATCGTAGTCGCTGACCGCGCGAAGACCGGCGACGAACGATCCCCGGGTTGGGCACGGACCAGCGGCCTCAAGACCACGAACCATGAGGTCCGCCGAGATATACGCCTGAATGGCGGCCTCGGTGTCGGTCTCGGCCAGCTGCGGGGTGTGATTCAGTAGCGCCGCGCGGAATTTCTCGATCGCCGGGACGTTGCTCTCGAAGGGCAGGTAGGGCAGGTAGACGCTCATTCCAGCGAGCCCGGTACCGAATTCGCGTAGCAGCCCGGAGTCATATCCACTGATGCCCAGGATCGCCTTCAAAGGCAGCCGGGCCGCGTTCACCGCCTGGACCACCGGAGCGAACGAAGGACCCAGGATTCCGCCCAGCAGGACGTCGGCACCGCTCGCCGCGATCCTGTCCGCCAGCCGGGACGCGCTCCCGACCGACGCCGAGAACGGCTCCTGGCCGACGACCGTTATGCCCTGCGACTGCATGCTGAGCTCCAGCGCGTCACCGAGTGATCCGGTGCCGGCTCCGTCATCGACCAGGAAGGCCTTCGTCCCCCCGGCCTGTTTCACGTACTCGCCGAACGTGGTGACCGTGTTCCCGTCGCCGTACCCGTAGGAATGCGAGAACATGTTGCGGTGCTGGGTCCAGGTCACGTCGGTCGCGGGCCCGACCACGGGCACGCCGCTGTCGTCGAGGTACTGCGCTGACCCGGCCGAGACGAGGGTGATCTGCAGGAGTGCGAAAGCGCTCTCGTTCTCGACGAGATCCCTGGAGGCGCTGAGATTCACCCCCGGGTCGGACGCGTCGTCACGCCATTCCACCTCGACCTGCCGCCCGGCCACACCACCGCTCTCGTTCTGCTGGGCCATGCGCGCCTCGACCGCCCCGCGAGCCGGGGACATCAGAGACGCGTATGTACCGGTGTCGGGATAGATGAAACCCACCTTCACGCTGCCCTGTGTTACGCCGGGAGCGCTCTCGCAGGAACTATTCACGGCAGGTTCCGGCGGGTCACCGCCGGTGCATGCGGCCGTGGCCGCGAGCAGCGCGACAGCGGTCACGGCCGTCGCATTTCTCACTATCGGACGGGCGGATAAGATACGCACTCCAATCTAGTCGTCACGGAACACAGATCAGCACGGCCGCGCAGGAGTTGTTCAGTCGAAGCTGATGCTGAAGTACTGCGCCTCCTGGTACTCGCGGATACCCTCCCGGGCGCCCTCGCGGCCCAGACCGCTCTGCTTCACGCCTCCGAACGGTGCCGAGGGGTCCGAGACCATGCCCCGGTTCACGCCGACCATCCCGGCCTCGATCGACTCGGCGAGGCGCAGCGCGTGCTGGAGCCGGCCGGCGTAGACGTAGGCCGCCAGGCCCAGCTCGGGCTCGTTGACGAGGCGCAGCAGCTCGGCCTCGTCCTCCCAGGTGACGATGGGGGCCACCGGCCCGAAGATCTCCTCCCGGAGGATGGCCGCGTCCGGTGCGACGCCGGTCAGAACCGTCGGCGGGTAGTACCAGTCACCGAGGTCCTCGGCCTGATGGGCCACCCGGGCTCCGGTCGCCAGCGCCTCGTCGACCAGCCGGGCGACATCGTTCCGCGCGGAGCCCGAGACCATCGGTCCGATGTCCGCGCCGGATGTCGCCGGCCCCACGGTGAGCGCCTCGACCGCTGCGCCGAATCGGGCGGTGAACTCCGCCGCGACGTCGGCGTGGACGTAGAACCGGTTCGCGGCGGTGCACGCCTGACCGCCGTTGCGGAACTTGGCGATCATGGCGCCGGCGACCGCCGCGTCCAGGTCAGCGTCCGCGGTCACCACGAACGGCGCGTTGCCGCCGAGCTCCATGCTCACGTTGACGACCCGCTCGGCGGCGCGGGCGATCAGCCCCCGGCCGACGCTGGTCGAGCCGGTGAAGGACAGCTTGGCCACCCGGGGGTCCGCCAGCCAGCGGTCGACCACGCCCCCGGCGTTGCGGGTCGGGACCACCGTGACGACACCGCTGGGTACCCCGGCCCGCTCCAGGATCCGCGCCACCGCCAGCGCGGTCAGCGGCGTGAGGGCGGCGGGCTTGAGGATAACGGTGCAGCCGGCGGCGAGAGCCGGGCCGATCTTGCGGGTGGCCATCGCGGCCGGGAAGTTCCACGGGGTGACCAGCGCGGCGACGCCGACGGGCCGGTGGGTGACGATGGTCCGAGCACCACCCCCGGCCGGCGCCGGCCCGTATCGGCCCTCCGATCGGGGTGCCTCCTCGGCGTACCAGCGGAAGAACTCGGCGGCGTACGCGGCCTCGGCACGGCCATCCGACGCGGACTTGCCGTTCTCCCACGAGATCAGCGCGGCCAGCCGCTCGCCATCGGCGATCATCAGCTCGTAGGCGCGCCGCAGTACCTCGGCCCGTTCGCGGCCCGAGGTCGCACTCCACGCGGGCAGCGCGGCGGCGGCCGCGTCGACGGCCGCGGCGGCCTCCGTCGCGGTGCCGTGGGCGACCTCGGCGATCACCTTCTGGGTTGCCGGGTCCTGCACCGGAAACCGGTCGGCTGTCGGCCACCACATGCCCGCGATCAGAACGCCCCGGTCGAGTTCGAGGTCGTCGACGAGTTCCTGCGGATGGGGTCCAACGGGTTCTGATGGCATTGGAGGTCCTAACGGTTCGTGGAAGCAGGAGGTCGGGCGCGCCCTCCCCCGCGAACAATCGACTGCCCTTCAGTGGCCTTGAAGGGCAGTCGATTGCTCGCTTGCGGTCGGTCGGCGTCGCCCTCGTGCGGTGTCAACCTCCATGGGTGGTCACCGTCATGCGGGCGCAGGTTCGGCCCTGGCTGGTCGCCTCGACGGTGAGCGTCCCGTCGGCCGGCGTCCCGTCGGCCGGCTTCGAGGTGATGGCCACCTCGTGACCTACGTAGGCCGGCGAGGTCAGGCGGTAGACGATCTTGCCGGATGCCACGGCGAGCTGGCGCCGGGCGTGCTCCGCGCACCACAGCACCAGCAGCGGCCCGTGGACGACGAGCGCCGGGTGGTGCTCCACCTCGCGGGTGTAGGCGGCGTCGTAGTGGATGCGGTGCAGGTTGTAGGTCAGGGCGCTGTAGGCGAACAGGTACCGCTCGTCGGCAACGCGTGTCTCAAGCGGCTGGTCGGTCTGGCAGACCCGGGCGGTCTCCCGCGACCGAGCGGTCTGACTGGTCTGAGCGGCCTGAGCGGTCTTGGAGGCTTCGCCGCTGGCCGGCCTGGGCGGTGCCGGCGCCCCGACATCGGCCGCCCGCCGGTAGACGATGTTCCGCAGCTCGCGCAGCCGTTCCTCGCCCGCGACGGTCCACCTGTGCTCCTCGGTGACCAGCAGGAGGGTGCCCGAACGGCCCTCGCGGATGCGGACGTCCGCCACCTGGGAGGTCCGCACCGCCTCATCCCCCACCCGCAGCGGCGCCGTCAGCTCGACGGTGGCTCCGCCGAACATCCGGCGCCGGTCGGCCAGCGGCGGCAGCAGCGCGCCGGATCGCGGGTGCCCATCCGCGCCGAGCGCGTCCATCCCGACAGTGTCCCGGAGGTGGATCTCGTGCCACAGCGGCGGCAGCGGGCCGCCGTCGCCAGGCGCGGGCACGCCGAGCAACGCGGCCAGCTTCTCGGTCGGCCCGGACTCCAGCCGACCCGTCGTCACGCTCGGTCCGGGACGCCAGGACGCGGCGATCTCCTCGAACTCGGTGGCGGCGACGCTCACGTGACGATCACGTCCTCAGTTGGCCGGTGAAGCCCTGGGTAGCCGGTGGATGGCCGAGCCATCAAGCCCGAGTCAGCCGAGCAGCCGTTCGGCGTAGTCGCAAAGCCGTGCTGCTCGCGCGGGCGGTCAGCGCGGGACGACGGCCCTACCCAGCTTGTCCCAGTTCGCCGTGATCGCGGACACGACCTCGTCGCTGGCGAGCCACTCAGGCGAGCGCAGTAACTGGGTGGTCTCGCGATAGCGGATGTAGCGGTCCGGGTCCTGCGCCATGTACGCCGCGAGCCGGTCGGAGAAGTCCGACGAGCTCGGGTCGACCTGCCGCGGTTCGCCATCCACCGTGTACTCGACGCCCGGGATGCGGTGGTCCATGGTGTTGGACGAGTTCCAGCAGTACTTGATCAGGGTGTCGGCCTTGGCGTAGAAGCGCGCGGGCAGCCCGGTCAGCTCGCCGGGCCGCTCGGTGACCTGCGCGGCCAGCTCGTCGCGCAGGTCGCGGGCCTCCAGCGCCGCCGCGGTCATGCCCTGACCGTAGACGGGGTTGAACCCCATCCAGGCGTCGCCGACGGCGATGAATCCCTCGGGCCGCTCGGGCTGGCCGGCGAAGTCGCGCAGCCGGCTGCGGGTGTCGCGCCACAACGAGACCGGCTCGGGGAACTCGACTTCCTCCAGCGCCTTGTCGAGCTCGGGTACGCCAATGGAGGAGACGAACGCGCGAAGGTCCTCTTCCTTGCGTGGTGGATGGTCGCCGGCTGCGCCCTGCACGGTGAGGATCCACCGGCGTTCGCCCTCGACCACCCACATCGCCATCGCGCGTGAGGCCGATGCCGGAGATAGCGCTCCGTCACCGAAGGGCGTGACGGCGAGTGCCCGGAAACCGGGCCGCCAGTTCTCCGGCACGCGCAGGAAGGTCGAGGAGTAGCCCCAATGGGCGTTGACGATCTCCTCCGTCGGAGCCGGGTAGCCGAGTTCGGCCAACCACTCGACGGCCCGCGAGAATCGGCCGCTCGCGTCGATGACGAGGGCGGCGTCGAGCTCGCGATCATCGAAGGTGCGCACACCGGTGACCCGGTCATCCGCGGCGATCAGGCCGGTGACCTCGACCCCGGACTCATACCGGACGTTGGGCAGCAGTTGAGCCCTATCCCGCAGCGCCTTCTCGATCAACGGCCGGCTCGCCATCAGGAACTCGAGCATTGACGCGAACCGCGGCGACCAGCCGACCCGGTCAAGTCGCATCACGTCATAGGCCGAGTCGAGGCGGGCCGCTCCCATGGCGAAGGCGTGCTCGGAGAAGCCGGGCAGCAGTTCATCCATGGCTTTGCGGCCGGCGGCGAGGAGCGCGTGGAAGTGCGCGCCCTGCGGTACGCCCTTGCGGAAGACCGCGGCCTCGGGGAGAACGTCCCGGTCGAGGAGCAGCACCTCGTCAAAGTGGGGCGCCACCGCGGCGGCGGCCAGCGTCCCGGCGATGCTGCCGCCGATCACGAGAGCGCGGCTCAAGCTGGCTCCACCGTGAGAAGCGCCGCCGTCATTAGCGCCGCCGTCCGTCGGACCGCTGCCGTCAGTCGTGGTCATCCACCCTCCCACTATCGTGCAATTTCATCACTAGAAGCATAACAAGTCCAGCGGATGGCGGAGCGCGCGCCGTCGAGGCGGAGGTCAGGCGATGCTGATGCCGGCGTCGACGGTCATCGCCAGTCCGGTCACGAAACGTGACTCCTCCGAGGCCAGGTACACCACGGCGTGCGAGACCTCCACCGGATCCACCCACGGCACCGGAATCGCCATCCGGGGCAGGGACGCCGCCGCCAGGTCGTCGCGGCCGGGGTTCTCCAGGTCGGGCCGGGCCCGGCGGTACATGAACTCGTTGTGGATCATCGGGGTGTCGACCTGGGTGGGATGCACGCTGTTGACCCGCATCATCTCGGGCCCGAGCTCCAGCGCCATCGCCTTCATCAGCCCGACGAGCCCGGTCTTGCTGGCGACGTAGTGCGAGGTCTGGCGGGACGCGCGGATGCCCGCGCTCGAGCTGGTCAGGATGATCGAACCGCCCAGCCCCGATGCCCGCAGGTACGGCATCGAGACCCGGACGGTGCGCCACGCCCCAGTGAGGTTGATGTCGATGGTGTCCATAAACGCCGCCTCGCTCATCCGATCGAACGGGCCGACCGCGGTGAGCACACCGGCGTTGGCCACCACGACGTCGAGCCGGCCCAGCTCGGCCACGCCCTCGTCGACCGCCGCCGCTAGCTGGTCGAGGCTGCGCACGTCGGCCCTGCGGGCCACGACCCGGCGGCCGGCCTTCTCGACCAGCCGCGCGGTCTCGGCGAGCTCGGCCTCGGTCCCGCCGGGATAGGCCATCTCGGGCACATCGGCGCAGAGGTCGACGGCGATGATGTCCGCGCCCTCCTCGGCCAGCCGTACCGCGTGCGCTCGGCCCTGGCCGCGGGCGGCCCCGGTGATGAAGACGACCTTTCCGCTGACACGCCCCATATCTAGTTGATACCTTTCTTTAGTAGGGTTTCTAATCGTGTCAGCACCTTAGCCGCCGGAGCGGGCCCGCGGAAGTGCCTTCGATGGGAGTGCCCTCGATGGAAGTGCAACGAGAGGAAGGAAGCGCGGTGCGCGTGCGCGTCCTCGTCATCGGAGCCGGCATCAGCGGGCTGGCCATGGGCATCCGGCTGCGGCGCGCCGGTATCGACGACTTCGTGATCCTCGACGCCGAGGACGGTCTGGGCGGCACCTGGCGGGTGAACACCTACCCGGGGGCGGCGGTCGACATCGCTTCGACGATCTTCCAGTTCGGGTTCCGCACCCATCCGTGGCGCCGCACCCACGCCAACCAGGACGAGGTGCTCGACTACCTCGAACAGGTGGCAAAGGAGCACGGTCTGGAGCCGCACTTCGTCTTCGGCGGCCGCGTTACCGAGGCTCGATGGGATGACGAGGGCCACGGGTGGACGGTCACGACCGCCGACGGCCAGACGTACCGCGCCGACGCCGTCGTGAGCGCGGTCGGGCTTCTCAGCAACCCCAACGACCCCACCTGGCCGGGCATCGAGACCTTCCGCGGGCCGGTGATGCACACCCAACGCTGGCGGCCGGAGGTCGACCTGACCGGCCAACGGGTCGCGGTGGTCGGCGTCGGGTCGTCGTCCGCGCAGGTCGTGCCCACGATCGCGCCGGTCGCCCGGTCGGTGCACGTCTTCATGCGCGAGCCGGGATGGGTGCTGCCCAAGGGCGACCGCGCCTACGACGACGCGGAGTTCCGCCAGTGGTCTCGTCCCTGGTACCGACGCCTGGTCCGGGGCCGGGAGATCATGAAGAAGGAGTGGCGCAATCTCACCGGCCGGCCCAGCTACCACGCCGGCAGCAAGCGCAACCGCGCGATGGAACAGCTGGCCCGCGGCTACATCGACACCACGTTCGCCGACCGTCCGCATCTACGCGCCGCGGTCACGCCGACGTACCCGTTCGAGGGGAAGCGGGTGGTCCTGTCCAGCGACTATTACCCGGCGCTGCTGCGTGACAACGTGCACCTGGTTCCGCGCCCGGTCGCGTCGGTGACCCCATCCGGAATCGTCGACGCGGCCGGCTCGCATCACGAGGTCGACGTGATCGTGACCGCTACCGGGTTCACGGCCTCCGAGTACCTGGCGAGCTACGACGTCATCGGGCGAGGCGGTCGCCGTCTGCGCGAGACCTGGCGCGACGGCGCTTACGCCCACGCCGGGATGACCGTTCCTGGTTACCCTAGCTTCTATCTGCTGTTCGGTCCCAACACAAACGGCTCCGGCGCGGTCAGCGTCTTCTGGAAGGCGGAGATGCAGGCCGCCTGGGTAGTCGCGGACCTCAAGCGAATGGCCTGCCGCGGGCTAAGCGGCGTCGACACCCGCGCCTGGGCATGCGCGGCATACAACGCGTGGATGCAACGGCGACTGCGCCGCACGGTGTGGGCGACGTCGAACAACTACTTCAAGCATCCGTCAGGCCGGATCGTCACCCAGTTCGACGGCAGCATCACCCTGCAGTGGCTCATCCTCAAGCTCGGGCGGCCACTCGGGACCTACGGGCTGCGGCGTGAGGACTCCCGATGACCAGCTGGCGTGACTTACTTGACCCGGACTATGCCGAGGCCCTCGGCCGGCTGCCGGCAGTCGACTTCGTCAATTACGCGGCATTCCGGGCGGCCTCCGATGCCGCAGGTGCGACGCGGGCCGCGCAGGTGGACACCGCAGGACTGTCGGTCGAGGACCGCGAGGTCTGGTCGGCCGGGGCGTCAGCCCGCGTACGTGTCTACCGCGGTGACGGGGCAAGCGCTGACGGGGAGGCGCTGTCGCAGTCCGCCCTTTCGCAGCGGGCTCAGTCGCGGCCGGCCCAGTCGCAGCCGGCCCTGTTACACCTGCACGGCGGCGGTTTCGTCTGCGGCATGCCAGATTCCAGCCATGCGCGGATGGTCGAGCTGGCGCGGGAACTGGGCGTGGTGGTGGTTTCCGTCGATTACCGGCGGTCGCCCGAACACCCTTACCCGGCCCCATTGGATGACTGTGTGACGGCGCTGCGATGGCTGGTGGACAACGCGGACGTGCTCGGCGTGGACCGAGATCGGATGGCCGTGCACGGAGAGAGCGCGGGGGGCACTCTGGCGGCGGCGCTCGCATTGCGGGTGCGCGGCGAGATCGACCTCTGCTTCCAGTACCTCTCGGTGCCGATCACCGACGACCGGCTCGACAGCCCCAGCCAGCGACGATTCACCGATACGCCGATCTGGTCGCGGGCGGTGGGTGAGGTGGCCTGGCGGCACTACTTGGGCGAGCTGAAGCCAGGGTCCGATGATGTGCCAATCCTGGCCGCGCCGGGGCGAGCGGGCGTAGACGAACTGCGTGGCCTGCCACCGGCCTACATCGCCGTGATGGAGCTGGACCCGCTGTGCGACGAGGGTTTGGCGTATGCGGCCGCGCTCGCCGAGGCTGGAGTTTCGGTGGAGGCGCACCGCTTTCCCGGGGCCTTCCACGCTGCGTCTACCTCGGTACCTGACGCCGTGGTTTCGCGCCGCTACTGATGATTAATATGTGGTGTCACTATGTCTGGTGACGGCTGCTGGCGAGTGGGTAAACCTTTTACATGAGGTATGCGACGGGTGGCGGGTTGACGCCCGCCGAGCAGGTGGAAAGGGAACGGGTCCGGATGGCCGCGGCCGGCCGTTTCGAGGAGGGCGCGACACGAGCGGAGGTGTCCCGGGAATTCAAAGTCACCCCGAAAACAGCGGGCCGCTGGTACCAGACCTGGGAATCAGGGGGTGCGGCCGCGTTGCGGTCGACCGGCCCGTTGTCGGCGTGCCGGTTGGATGATCGGCAGCTGGCCCGGTTGGAGGCGATCCTGCGGAGGGGGCCGGGGGTGTACGGCTGGGACGACCAGCGGTGGACGTTGGCCCGGGTCGCGGACGTGATCAGACGGGAGTTCGGGCTCACCTACACGCTGCCCGGGGTGTGGATGCTGCTGGACCGCAACGGCTGGTCGTGC
>NZ_JBFLUG010000076.1:0-36579 GCF_041008525.1 Parafrankia sp. FMc2
GCGCGACCGGGCGGTGGAGACCCGCTGGTCGACGGCGGTCTGGCCAGGCAGCCCGATCACCACGCCGTTCCCGGAGGTCCTCGCCCGCCTCTGCGGCGACCCGGGCACGTCGCGCCCGGCACCACCCTGGCACCTGCCCCTTGAAGGAGTCCGCCACCCCGACGACAGCGCACTCCGCGACGGCCGGGTGGGCGGCCAGCACCGCTTCCATCGAGCCGGCCGAGAGCCGGGATCATCCCAGGCGGGATCGAGCCCCGCAGGCTCACCGCCGGAGAGGTCGCCGCCCAGATCGGCATCGTCGGTGACCGCCTCCGGGATCCGGCCGCTCTGCCACTCGGGGCCGGTGGCCCACGGGTCCTCCCTCTGCTCGCCCTCACCGTGGCCGGAGCTCGCGCTGGCCGGCTCCCCCCACCCGTCGTCCGGGAGAGGTTCGACGTCGATGACGGGCGCGTCGCCCGACACCGCTGTCATCCGGACCGGCAGCGGGGTGGTGCTGCGGGCCAGGCCGGCAGCCAGCTCGGCCGCCGAGGGCCGGCGCCGCGGGTCGTCGACCAGCGCCAGCGCCACCGCGACCGCCACCGCGGCCGCGTCGGGGCCGGTGGCCTGCCGCATCGCGCCGAGCAGGAGGTCGGCGAGATCGCGCACGTCGTCGGCGGCCGACAACCCGGGGCTGGTCAGACCCGCGATGCCGGTACCGGTGAGGAGCGGCCGGCCGTTCGCCTCCAGCAGGACGTCGAGCGCGGTCAGCTCGCCGTGGACCAGCCCTGCCTCGTGCGCCACGGCGAGTGCCTGCGCCACGGGCAGGCCGATCGTCACCACCTCACCCGGATCGAGCCGGCCGCGGGCCGCAAGGAGCCTGGACAGGCTGATGGTCTCCTCCACCGGCTCGGAGACAACGGCCAGCCCGTCGGGCGTGGGGATCGCGCCGGTCACCGCGGCCAGGTGCGGATGGCGGACGTCCAGCTGCCGGCGGGCCTCGTCGACAGCCTCGGCCCGCAGCAACGGATCGGCCGGAAGCCGCACATAGCGGACGGTGACATCCGTGCCGAGGCGCTCGACGCGGCCTGACCAGACCTCGCCGGCGCCGGCGTCGTAGTGGCGGTGGCGCAGGAGGATGCCCGGCACCACGGGATCGCCGCCGCGTCGCCCGGGCCGTTCGCCGGATTCGTCGGAGAAGGTCACGAATCGACGCTAGGCGCAACGGGCCCCCCACGCAGGAGAGTTTTCCGCGCTGTGGATAACTTCCTCCCGTATGACGGCAATGGTCTGCGGGGACGCCCGGCAGCGCGGCCTGCCACGCTGCTATCCCGTCACCCAGTACCCCGTCACCCAGCCACCCCGGGTCACCGGGCCGGTCAACCAGGAGTCCTGACGTGCAGATCCTCGCGGCAAGCGGCGGCTTCCAGCCCGACGGCCGGTGGGGCGCCCGGGTGGGACCGCTGCTCGACCACGCGATCGCGGTCGCGGCGGCATCCGGCCGGCCCCGGCTGTGCCTGCTCCAGACCGCGCTCGGCGACGACCAGTCCGCCTACGCCCGCGGCTACGCCGCGCTGAACCGGGACCGGCCCGAGGTCGTCGTCTCCCACCTCGCCCTGTTCCCGATGCCGTCGGTCGCCGACGTCCGACGGCACCTGCTCGCGCAGGACGTCATCTGGGTGGGCGGCGGCAGCGTGGCGAACCTGCTCGCCGTGTGGCGGGTCCACGGCCTGGGCGAGATCCTGCGCGCGGCCTGGGAGGCCGGAGTGGTCCTCGGAGGCGTCTCCGCCGGCTCGCTGTGCTGGCACGTCGGTGGCACCACCGACTCGTTCGGCCCGGACCTGCGCCCGGTGACGAACGGGCTGGCCCTGCTGCCCTACAGCAACACCCCGCACTATGACTCCGAGGCTGCCCGCCGACCGCTGTACCAGCGGCTGGTGGCCGACGGGACGCTGCCCGCCGGCTGGGCCACCGACGACGGCGTCGGCCTGCACTTCCGCGGGACGGAGCTCGTCGAGGCGGTCGCCGACCGGCCCGACGCCCACGCCTGGCGGGTCGAGCCGGGCCCGGGCGGCACGGCCGTCGAGACGCGCGTCACCCCCCGGCTGCTGCCCGAGGCGCGAACGAGTGGGGAAGGCAGCGCACGCTGACACCGGCGGGGCGCTGGTGGGGCGCTGACGGCCCGCCGGTGGCCCGGCCTGTTCGCCCCACCGGCGTACGCTCGGACGGTGGATGTCCTCCGGTTGGGTGTCGTTCCCTATCACGAGGCCTGGAGCATGCAGCGGGCCCTGGCCGAGGAGCGCCGCCACGGGCGCGGCGAGGACACACTGATCCTGCTCGAGCATCCCGAGGTCTACACCGCGGGCCGGCGGACCGGCGCGGGTGACCGTCCGGTCGACGGCACTCCCGTCGTCGACGTCGACCGGGGCGGCGGCATCACCTGGCACGGCCCGGGGCAGCTCGTCGGTTACCCCATCGTGCGGTTGCCGATGCCGCTGGACGTCGTCGCCTACGTCCGCGCGCTGGAGGCCGGCCTGATCGCTGCCTGCGCCGAGTTCGGCCTGCCCGCCCGCCGTGTCGACGGCCGCACCGGCGTCTGGACGTCCGACGGGCAGCGCAAGCTGGCCGCCATCGGGGTGCGGGTCAGCTGGAAGGTGACCTGTCACGGCTTCGCGCTCAACTGCGACCCCGCGCTGTCCGCCTTCGGCCGGATCGTGCCCTGCGGGATCTCCGACGCGGGGGTGACCAGTCTGAGCCGAGAGCTGGGGCGGCCGCTGCCGGTCGCCGAGGCCCGCCCGGTGGTCGAGCGGCACCTCACCCGGGCGATCGGCGACTATCTCGCCGCAGGCCGTGAGGCAGAGGCCCGCCGCCCACCGAAGACCGACAGCGACCAGACCAGTGCGCCCGACCTGATCGGCGTCGGGCGCACCGACGGGAGGACGACCGGATGACCGCCGTCGCACCGGAGGGCCGGCCGTTGCTGCGCCTGGAGGCGCGTAACGCGCAGACGCCGATCGAGCGCAAGCCGCCGTGGATCCGTACCCGGATGCGCACCGGCCCCGAGTACACCGACGTGCGCAGTCTGGTGCGCGGGGCGGGCCTGCACACGGTGTGCGAGGAGGCCGGCTGCCCGAACATCTACGAGTGCTGGGAGGACCGCGAGGCGACCTTCCTGATCGGCGGGGACGTCTGCACCCGCCGCTGCGACTTCTGCCAGATCGACACCGGGCGCCCGACCCCGCTGGACGTCGACGAGCCCCGCCGGGTCGCCGAGTCGGTGTCGACCATGGGGCTGCGGTACGCCACCGTGACCGGCGTCGCCCGCGACGACCTGGCGGACGGCGGCGCCTGGCTGTACGCGGAGACGGTTCGCCGCATCCACGAGCAGTCCCCGGGCACCGGGGTCGAGGTGCTGATCCCGGACTTCGCCGGCCGCGCCGACCAGCTCGACGAGGTCTTCGGGGCCACGCCGGAGGTGCTCGCGCACAACCTGGAGACGGTGCCGAGGATCTTCCGCCGGATCCGGCCCGGCTTCCGCTACCAGCGCTCGCTGGACGTCCTCACCCGGGCCCGCGCCGCCGGTCTGGTCACCAAGTCGAACCTGATCCTCGGTCTCGGCGAGACCGACGAGGAGGTCGAGGAGGCCATGGTCGCGCTGCACGACGCGGGCTGCGATCTGCTGACCGTCACCCAGTACCTGCGCCCGACCCCGCGGCACCACCCGGTCGAGCGCTGGGTCCGGCCCGAGGAGTTCGTCGGCTGGGAGCAGCGGGCGACCGCGATCGGCTTCGCCGGGGTGATGTCGGGGCCGCTGGTGCGCTCGTCCTACCGGGCGGGGCGCCTCTACCAGCAGGCGGTCACATTCCGTAATGGCAATGTGGCTTCCAAGGGGGTTCTGCCCGAAAGTGTGTCGCACGACTCTCACGCGGGGTGACGGTCGCGCTGGTGAGGACCACCACCGGCGACTAGGCTCGGAGCTGCGTCACGCGGTCGTCACGAGAAACGTGGCGTCCGCGGTGTAGGGGTTGCCGCCATCGGAGTGGATATCCGGATGACACCTGCGCCGTTCACACTCAGTGCTGTTCCGGCGGGACATGTCCCGCCCCGGGCGCCACGACCGCGTCGGGAGGTCGTCGACACCGTGCTCCGCTCACTGCTCAACGCACTTGAGGAACTGACCCTTCTCGTTCTTCCCCACGGCGGCCAGCGCACGGCCCGCCACAATGCCTGGCGCGCAGCCACCGACCTTCATGTCACGACCGGCTACCAGTGGGTCGACCAGATCTCCGTGTCCGCGTTCGAGCCCGCTCCCGACCCGTCGGCGCAGCCGGCGCCGGCCGTCGTGACCGTGCCGTCCGCAGCACCGCCGCCGTGTGTGCCACCGCGTCTCCCGGCGGCAGCCGGGCCCCGGATCTCCAGGTCGCGGCTCGCCGCGACCTGTCCACCGGCCACCGTGGGCGCGCCTTCCTGAACCGCCTGGCGTCGACCACCCGCCAGGCAGGCGCCGCGAAGCCGTAGGCTCGCGGCTATGGCGCTGCGGAGGAAGCCGTCCGGTGCCGGCGGGGAGCCGGTACTGGCGGCCGCGGGTAAGGACGGGACATCGGGTGGCGGGGCATCCCGCCGGTCGGGGCAGTCGGGCGGTACCGGTAAGGGCGCCGCTCGGGCGGCGGGGGCCGGGGGCGGCTCGCGCGGCGCGGACCGCGGCGAGAAGTCCCCTGACGCGGGCGGCGGCAAGAAGAAGGGCGCGGGCGGCGGCGGGACCAGCAAACTCGCCCAGATCCGGCTCGTCTACAAGATCACTCGCGAGCGCGACCCCAGCGTGCTGTGGTGGACCCTCCTCGGGCTGGCCGTTCCTGTCGTGGTCGGTGTGCTCCTCGGTGTCTTCGTCGGCCCGATCTACCTGTGGCTGCCGATCGCGATCCTGCTCGGCGTCGTCGTGGCGCTCAACGTCTTCAGCCGCCGGGTGCAGCGGACCGCGTATGCCGAGATGGAGGGCAAGCCCGGCGCCGCGGCAGGTGTGGTGGAGCGCATGCGGGGCGACTGGCGCCTCACCCCGGCGGTCGGCGTGAACCGGCACCAGGATGTGGTCCATCGCGTGGTCTGTCGCGCCGGGGTCGTGCTGATCGCCGAGGGCCGTGGCCGCGGTCCGCGGGAGCTGCTGGTCGCCGAGAAGCGCCGCATCCGCAAGATCGTCGGCGAGGCGCCACTGACCGACTACATCGTTGGCACCGGCGAGGGTGAGATCCCGCTGCCGAAGCTGCAGAGCACCCTCATGCGGATGCGCCGCGAGCTGCGCAAGCGGGACGTCGACGCCCTCGAGCGCAGGCTGCGGGCCGTGAGCGCCCCGGCCCTGCCCATCCCGAAGGGCCCGATTCCCCGCAACATCTCCCGCGGCGGCCGCCCGCGCTGACCCGCACCCGCACCCGCGCTCACGCGCCTGGCGGACCCGCGCTGACCCAGCGCGGGTCCGTTCTGTTTTCCCCTCGGCCGGTGCTCAGGCTCCGGTCGGGACCACCGCGTCGCGCACCACGACCGTGCCGGCGGCGCGGTCGTGCGTGCCGCGCAGATCGCGGTCCCAGATGAAGGCGGGCACCAGCAGGGCGAGCAGCAGTGTCCGCACGGCGATCCAGGACCAGCTCTGCCGCGCGCCGTCGCGGGCCCGGATCACCCGGATGCCGGCGAGACGCATGCCGATGGTCTGCCCGGCCACGGCGACCAGCAGGAACTCCTCAAGGAGGAAGGCCCCGTAGACCGCCAGCCCGCGAATGTCCGCCGCCGCGTCGAACCCGACGATGAACAGCACGCCGACCAGCAGGTTCGCGATGACCGCGTCGACGAGGTAGGCGACGATGCGCGGCCCGAAGCCCACCACCGACCCAGGCCCGTCAGCCGGTAGCCCGAGCCGGGCTCCGGGCGGTGTGTCCCGGGGCAGCCCGGGACCTTCCAGCCAGCCTCCGAGTGCGCGTCCCACGACGCAAGCCTATGCGGCGCGCCCGCACCATCCGGGTGATGACACAACGTCACAGACACCGCTAAGGTAACATCCCGGAAACAGTGTAGTGATTTCCCGGGTACGCCACGCCGTGCCGCCACGCTAGCGATCAGAGCGTACTCTGTCAGTCATTGGAAGCCTGAACAACGCTGGAGGGTGGATGTTCACGAACGCCGACGACGTACTCCGTTATATCCGGGACGAAAAAGTTCTGTTCATTGACGTACGATTCTGCGACCTTCCCGGCGTCATGCAGCACTTCACTATCCCGACGGAGGTCTTCTCCCAGTCGGTCTTCAGCGATGGCCTCATGTTCGACGGCTCGTCGATCCGCGGGTTCCAGGCGATCCACGAATCCGACATGCTGCTGCTGCCGGACCCCCGCACCGCGTTTGTCGACCCCTTCCGCGAGCACTCCACCCTCGCGATGACCTTCTTCATCCACGACCCGATCACCAAGGAGCAGTACTCGCGCGACCCGCGCAACATCGCGAAGAAGGCCGAGGAGTACCTGCGCGGCACCGGCATCGCCGACACCGCGTACTTCGGCCCGGAAGCCGAGTTCTACATCTTCGACGACGTCCGGTACGACTACAGCCCCTACGGCTCGATGCACGCCGTCGACTCGGTCGAGGCCGCGTGGAACACCGCGCGCAAGGAGGAGGGCGGCAACCTCGGGTACAAGCCCCGCTTCAAGGGGGGCTACTTCCCGGTGCCGCCGACGGACCACTTCACCGACCTGCGCTCGGAGATGACCCGGGTGCTGTTCGACGTTGGCATCACCGTCGAGATGCAGCACCACGAGGTCGGCACCGCCGGCCAGGCGGAGATCGACATCAGGTACGACACACTGCTCAAGACCGCCGACAACCTGATGCTCTACAAGTACGTGATCCGCAACGTGGCTCGCAGCCGGGGCAAGACGGTGACCTTCATGCCCAAGCCGCTGTTCGAGGACAACGGCTCCGGCATGCACACGCACCAGAGCCTCTGGAAGGACGGCGAGCCGCTCTTCTACAGCCCCAACGGGTACGGCGGCCTGTCCGACACCGCCCGGCACTACATCGGTGGCCTGCTGCACCACGCCCCGGCCCTGCTCGCGTTCACCAACCCGACCACGAACTCCTACCGGCGGCTGGTGCCCGGCTACGAGGCCCCGGTCAACCTGGTCTACTCGGCCCGCAACCGCTCGGCGTGCTGCCGGATTCCGCTCGGCGGCGACTCCCCGAAGGCGAAGCGGGTCGAGTTCCGTGTGCCCGACCCGAGCTGCAACCCCTACCTGGCGTTCGCGGCGATGCTGATGGCCGGCCTGGACGGCGTCAAGAACAAGATCGACCCGCCGGACCCGATCGACAAGGACCTCTACGAGCTGCCGCCGGACGAGCTCGCCGCCGTCCCGCAGGTGCCCGGCTCCCTGGAGAAGGTGCTGGACGCCCTCGAGGCCGACAACGAATTCCTGCGTGCCGGGAACGTGTTCACTCCCGACCTGATCGAGACCTGGATCGACTACAAGCGGGTGAACGAGGTGGATGCCATCCGGCTCCGCCCCCACCCCTACGAGTTCAGCCTCTACTACGACATCTAGCCCTGGGCAGCCCCAAATTTCCGGCTGGTCCGGACCGGCGCCACCATCGGGTCCCGGCACCTCTCGTCACATCGTGCCGACCCTCGGGCGACGCCCTCGGGCATGACCTGTGGCCCCGCCCACCGGACCATCGGTCTACCACCGGCGACCTGCGCACAGGTCTTACCTGAATAGGTCCGGCGCCACCTCGCCGGGATCAGCCGACAACGGACGGCCCGTGTCCATGAACCCCCGGACACGGGCCTTCTGTCGTTACGACAACTTTTCCGGCTGCCGTCTCCCGCACCCCGCCCACTATTCGGCCCGCCGCCACCGCCATGCCACCCCCGCAACGCCCGAGTGACCGAGAATTAACAATGCGGGAACTGATTGGAAACCAGGCCCGACCAAGCTCCGGACGAACCCTCCCGTCAGTCGCGGCCGGGGGTCGGCCCTCCCCCGGCCGATCACACAGTCGCTCCGTCACGTGACACGTCAACCACGGGGAGTATGAGTGAGCTATCAGGCCGAGTACATCTGGATCGACGGCACCAAGCCGGAGCCGTTGATGCGGAGCAAGACCCGCATCGTGAAGAGCGGCAAGGAGCCGGAGATCTGGGGCTTCGACGGCTCCAGCACCAACCAGGCCCCGGGTTCGAACTCCGACTGCGTGCTGCAGCCCGTCTTCACCGTCCCGGACCCGCTGCGCGGTGGCGACAACGTCCTCGTCCTGTGCGAGGTACAGCTGACCGACTTCACGCCGCACCCGACGAACACCCGCGCCGCGGCCCGCAAGGTGGCCGAGAAGTACGCGGACATGACGCCGAACTTCGGCATCGAGCAGGAGTACACGTTCTTCCAGAACGGCCGGCCGCTGGGCTGGCCGGCGACCGGCTTCCCCGAGCCGCAGGGCCCGTACTACTGCGGCGTCGGCGGCGAGAAGATGCCCGGCCGTGCCATCGTCGAGCGGCACACCCAGGCCTGCCTGGACGCCGGTCTCGCGATCGAGGGCACCAACGCCGAGGTCATGATGGGCCAGTGGGAGTTCCAGATCGGCGTCCTGCCGACGCCGGCGATCGGTGACCACATCTGGCTCGGCCGCTGGCTGCTGCACCGGATCGCCGAGGACTTCGACACCACGGTGTCCTTCGCCGCCAAGCCGGTGCTCGGTGACTGGAACGGTGCCGGCGCGCACACCAACTTCTCCACGAAGCAGACCATGGAGAGCTGGGACGCGATCGTCGCCGTCTGCGAGGCGCTGGGCACCCGGGTCATGGAGCACGTCACCCACTACGGGACGGGCATCCAGGACCGCCTGACCGGCCAGCACGAGACCGCCCCGTGGAACAAGTTCTCCTGGGGTGCCTCGGACCGCGGAGCGTCCATCCGCATCCCGTGGGCTGTCGAGAAGGCCAAGAAGGGCTGGATCGAGGACCGCCGGCCCAACGCGAACATGGACCCGTATGTGGTCTCCGCGCTGATCGTCGACACCTGCTGCAGCGCGCTGGCCGGCGACAAGCCGACCCTGTTCGTTCCGTCGCAGACCGCCGACGCGACCGTCTCGGTCTGACCGTCCACCGACCAGCGGAACCGCCGCACGGCCCGCTGGTCACGACAGCACAGGCCGCGGTTCCGGCGCCGCACGCGCCGGGGCCGCGGCCAGCCCGCCGAGTCCGGTCCGTTCCGGTCCGCCGCCAACCCGCCCGTTCCGCTAACCCGCCCGTTCGTGGTTGAGGACGTCGTCAGCCACCGACCGCGCCCGGGCGGCGGCCCGGCGGTAGTCATCCGGCAGCGCCTCCACCTTCTCCGCCGGGTAGCCGAGGGCACGGGCGACCCGCTCCAGCCCCGGCCGGCTCGCCGGCAGCAGGTCGCCGGCCTGGCCGGAGGTCAGCATGATGCCGTTGCGGATCCGGGACGCCAGCGTCCAGGCGGTATCCAGGGCGGCGAGCTCCCCCGGGGTGAGCAGTCCAGCGTTGGCGGCGGCGCGCAGCCCCTCGCGGGTCGCCGTCGTGCGCAGCGCGGGCAGCCGTGCCGCGTGCCGCAGCTGCAGGACCTGCAGCGTCCACTCGACGTCGGTCAGCCCGCCGGGCCCGAACTTCACGTGCAGGCCGTGGTCCACCCCGCGCGGAATGCGCTCCTGCTCCATCCGGCCGCGCAGCCGCAGCACCTCGGTGATGGCACCGTCCGGTAGCTGGTCGGGGTAGCGGACCCGGTCGACGAGCCGACACAGCCGCCCGCCGAGCTCCCGGTCGCCGGCGACCGGCCGGGCGCGCAGAAGTGCCTGTGCCTCCCAGCCCGCCGACCAGCGGCCGTAGTAGGCCGCGTAGGCGTCCAGTGTGCGGGAGAGCGGCCCGCCGCGGCCCTCCGGGCGCAGCGCCGCGTCCAGCCGCAGCGGCGGGTCCGGGCCCGGTAGCGCGAGCAGGCGGTGCAGCTCCTCGATGATCGCGGCGGCCAGCCGGGCCGCCTCCACCTCGTCGAGGCCCGGGCCGGGCTCGTGCACGAAGAGCACATCGGCATCACTGCCGTAGGACAGTTCGGCTCCGCCGAGGCGGCCCATGGCCACCACGCCGAGCCGCAGCAGGCCGCCGCCCGCCTCCCCCGTCTCCCTGTGCTCCTCCGGCCCGCTGTACCCCTCCGGCCCGCTGTACCCCTCCGGCTCACTGCCGAGGACCTGGCGGCGGGCGACGAAGAGGGCGGCCTCGATGGTGGCGGCGGCAGCGTCCGACAGTGCCCGGCCGACGGCACCGACATCCAGCAGGCCCAGCAGGTCCGCGCAGGCGACCCGGACCAGCTCGACCCGGTGCACGGCCCGCGCGCGCCCGACGGCGTCCAGGGCGTCGGGGTTGCGGTGGGCGACCGCGAGCAGGGTCCGGGCCAGGGCCTCGCGGGGCACCGGCCGCAGCTCGTCCTCGGTGCGCAGCAGCCGTACCGACTCGGGCGCGCGGGTCATCAGGTCGGCGACGTACCGGCTCGTCGCGAGCAGCCGGGCGAGGCGGTCCGCGGCACCGGCGGAGTCCCGCAGCAGCCGCAGGTACCACGGGGTGCGCCCGAGCGCCTCGCTCACCTGCCGGTAGGCCAGCAGGCCGGCGTCCGGTTCGGGTGCGTCGGCGAAGGCGGGCAGCATCGCCGGCAGCAGGTGCCGCTGGATGGTGGCGGTCCGGCTCACCCCGTTGGTCAGCGCCTCGATGTGGCGCAGCGAACGGGCGGGGTCGGCGAAGCCGAGTGCGGCCAGCCGGTCGGCGGCCTCCTGCGGCGTCAGGCGCATCTCCTCCGCCGACAGCCGGGCGACGGCCTCCAGCAGCGGCTGGTAGAAGAGCTTCTCGTGCAGGCTGCGGACGGACCGGGCCACCCGCCGGTGCTCGTCCGCCAGTTCGGCGGCGCCCGGCAGCCCCATGCAGCGGGCGAGCCAGCGTAGTTCGGCCGGGTCACGCGGCAGGGTGTGCACGCGCCGCAGCCGCTGTAGCTGCAGGCGGTGCTCGGCCGTGCGCAGGAACCGGTACGCGTCGGCGAGCCCGGCGGCGTCCCGGCGCCCGACGTAGCCGCCGCGGGCCAGGCCGTCGAGGGCGTCCAGCGTGGACGCCACCTGCAGCTTGCCGTCCGTCCGGCCGTGGACGAGCTGCAGCAGCTGCACCGCGAACTCGACGTCCCGCAGCCCGCCGGGGCCCAGTTTGAGGTTGCGGCCGGCCTCGGAGCGCGACAGGGAGCGTTCCACCCGGCGCCGCATGGCGCGGATGTCCACGACGAAGTCCGGCCGGGAGGCCGCCGTCCACACCATCGGCGCGATCATCGCCGCGAAACGCTCCCCCAGCTCGCGGTCGCCGGCGATCGGCCGGGCCTTCAGGAGCGCCTGGAACTCCCAGGTACGGGCCCAGCGCCGGTAGTAGGCCCGGTGGCTGTCGAGGGTCCGCACCAGAGCGCCGTGGCGGCCCTCGGGCCGCAGGTTGACATCGACCTGGAACAGCTCCCCGGCCGGGGTCGTCAGCCCGCAGGCCCGCACGACGCCTTCGGCCAGCCGGGTGGCGGTCCGCAGCGCCGCGTCGACGCCGGCGCCCGCGCCCGCCCCTGGTTCGGCGACGAACAGGACGTCCACGTCGCTCACGTAGTTCAGTTCGCGCCCGCCGCACTTGCCCATGCCGATGATCGCCAGGTGGACGGGAGCCTCGAGGGGGCCGAGGCCGGCGCGGGCCACCGCAAGGGCGGCGTCGAGCGCCGCCCCGGCGAGGTCGGCGAGCTCCGCTGTCGCATCGTCCAGCGACACCGCGCCGGTCAGGTCACGAGCGGCGAGGACCAGCTGGGCTCGCCGGTAGGCGAGCCGCAGCGCGTCAAGCACCTCCGGGCCGTCGCCGCCGGCCCGGGGTTGGGCGGCCGCGGGGTCGGCGCCGACAGCCCGGAGCAGGTCCGCCCGGGCGGCCGCCGCGTCCGGCGGGCCCGCCAGCGCCGTGTCGGAGGCAAGAACCGCCCAGTCGGCGGGATGCGCGGCGAGATGATCCCCGAGCGCCGAGCTCGCCCCCAGGACGGCGATCAGCCGGCGGCGCAGGCCCGGGCTCCCGGCGAGCGCGGCCAGCACCCGGTCGCCCTCCCCCGCGGGCTGGGCGGCGAGCAGCCGCTCCAGGCTGCGCAGCGCCAGATCGGGATCAGCCGCCGCGGCGAGCTCGCCGACGATCGCACTGACCGGGAACCCGGCAGCACCCCCGTCGCCCGCCGCCGCTCCGCCTGCCGCCGCCTCACGCGCGGCTGCCTCGCCTGCAGCTGCCTCGCGCGCGGTCCTCTCGCCCGCAGGCGTGTCGCCGGCAGCAGGCAGCAGCCCGATCCGCCGCATGGTCGCCTCGACCCGCTCGACATCGGAGAAACCGAGCCGCGCGAGCTGGGCGGCGACGGTCGCCCGCCGAGCGGTCACAACGTCGGAAGGTACCGGTCGATCTCGAAGGGCGTGACCTGCCGGCGGTACTCCGTCCACTCGGACCGCTTGTTCCGCAGGAAGAAGTCGAACAGCTCGTCACCGAAGGTCTCACGCACCAGCGACGAGCCCTCCATCGCCGTGATCGCCTCGGCGAGCGAGCCGGGCAACGCGGTGATGCCGCGCTCGCGGCGCTGGGAGTCGGTCAGCGTCCACACGTCGTCGGCCGCCGGGGGCGGCAGCTCGTACCCGTTCTGCACCCCGCGCAGCCCGGCGGCGAGCATGAGCGCGAAGGTGAGGTAGGGGTTGCAGGCGCTGTCCGGCGAGCGGAACTCGACCCGCGCGGCGTTCGACTTGTTCAGCTTGTACAGCGGGACCCGCACCAGCGCCGACCGGTTGTTGTGACCCCAGCAGACGTAGGCGGGGGCCTCCATGAGCTCCCCGGCGCGCTGGTCACCGACGAGGCGCTTGTAGGAGTTGACCCACTGGTTCGTCACCGCGGTGATTTCCGCGGCGTGCGCCAGCACCCCGGCGATGAAGGCCTTCGCCACCTTGGAGAGCTGGTACTCGTCCGTCGGGTCGTGGAAGGCGTTGCGGTCTCCCTCGAACAGGCTCATGTGGGTGTGCATGCCCGAACCGGCCTGGGCGCTGAACGGCTTGGGCATGAACGTCGCGTAGATGCCCTGCCGCAGCGCCACCTCCTTCACCACCTGGCGGAAGGTCATGATGTTGTCGGCGATGGTGAGCGCGTCGGCGTAGCGCAGGTCGATCTCCTGCTGGCCGGGCGCCACCTCGTGGTGGCTGAACTCCACCGAGATCCCGAGCCGTTCCAGCACGCTGATCGCCTGCTGGCGGAAGTCGTGGCTGATGTCGTTCGGGGTCAGGTCGAAGTAGCCCGACTCGTCGACCGGCTCCGGCACCGGGCGCCCGCGGGTGGGCGGCTCCTTCAGCAGGAAGAACTCGATCTCCGGGTGGGTGTAGAAGGTGAACCCGGCATCCGCCGCCTTCGCCAGCGTGCGGCGCAGCACCCAGCGGGAGTCCGTGGCCGCCGGCAGGCCGTCCGGCATCACCAGGTCGCAGAACATGCGGGCGGTCATCGGATGCTCGCCACGCCACGGCAGGACCTGGAAGGTGGACGGGTCGGGCCGGGCCAGCATGTCCGCCTCGTGCACCCGGGCGAAGCCCTCGATCGCCGAACCGTCGAAGCCGATGCCCTCCGCGAGTGCGCCCTCCAGCTCGGCCGGTGCGATCTCGACGGACTTCAGCACCCCGAGCACGTCGGTGAACCAGAGCCGGACGAAACGGATGTCCCGTTCCTCAAGGGTGCGAAGAACGAATTCCTGTTGCTTGTCCATGGGCCCTCCGCGCGCAGTGCGGACTCGTCGGCACGGCGAGCCGAGTCATCTACCAGCAGTCTGGCCCGGAACCGCCGCCCGCCCGGACGGCTCCGGGCGGGGGCTCGGCGCCACCGGGTACTTTGCCCGAGGGTAGCGACAGATCCCGCCCCAGGCGTCGCGCGTCACGGCGAAGTTGCGCGGCCGCAACCGCCTGGAGCACCACCCGCGTACCGGATGCCTGTCAGTCCCGCCGCCCGCCGAGCCGTGCCGGGCCAGGCTCCGGCCGGCTGCCTGACGGAGTACGGCCGGCTGCCGGACGGGGAGTGACCCACGCCGGCCCTTCGACCCGCCAGCAGCCCGCCAGCCCCTCACCGCCAGCCCCTCAGCAACCCGGCCCCGCGGTCTCCGGCCCCGGTCAGACCTGGATGCGGCGGTCCACGGCGTCGAGGATCTCGGCAACCGCCTCATCCACCGGCACGCCGTTGCGTTGCGTGCCGTCCCGGAAGCGGAAGGACACCGCGCCCTTGGCGACGTCCTCGTCGCCGGCGAGCAGCATGAACGGCACCTTCTGCTTCTGCGCCGTGCGGATCTTCTTCTGCATCCGGTCGTCGGAGGAGTCGACCTCGACCCGGATGCCGCGCTCCCGCAGCTTCGCGGCCACCCCGGCCAGGTAGGGCACGTGCTCGTCGGTGATCGGGATACCGACGACCTGCACCGGGGCCAGCCACGGCGGCAGTGCCCCCGCGTAGTGCTCCAGCAGGATCGCGAAGAAGCGCTCGATCGTGCCGAACAGCGCCCGGTGGATCATGAACGGGCGCTGGCGGGTGCCGTCCGCCGCCTGGTAGGTCATGTCGAAGCGCTGCGGGAGCTGGAAGTCGACCTGGATGGTGGAAAGCTGCCAGGTACGGCCGATCGCGTCCCGCGCCTGCACCGAGATCTTCGGCCCGTAGAACGCGCCGCCGCCCGGGTCCATGACCAGTTCGAGGTCCTGTTTGGAGGCGGCCTCGCGCAGCAGCTCGGTCGCCTCCTCCCACTCCTCGTCCGAGCCGATCGCCTTGCCTTCCGGCCGGGTCGACAGCTCCAGGTAGAAGTCCTCCAGGCCGTAGTCGCGCAGCAGGCCGAGCACGAACTTCAGGACGGTGTCGAGCTCGGTCGGCAGCTGCTCCCGGGAGCAGAACAGGTGCGCGTCGTCCTGGGTGAGGCCGCGGACGCGGGTCAGGCCGTGCACCACGCCGGACTTCTCGTACCGGTAGACGGTGCCGAACTCGAACAGCCGCAGCGGCAGCTCCCGGTACGACCGGCCGCGTGACCGGAAGATCAGGATGTGCATCGGGCAGTTCATCGGCTTGAGGTAGTAGTCCGCCCCGCCGTCGAGCTGCATGGGCGGGTACATGCCGTCGGCGAACCAGTCGAGGTGCCCGGAGATCTCGTACAGGTCCGACTTGGTGATGTGCGGGGTGTTGACGAACTCGTAGCCGGCCTCGATGTGCCGGCGCCGCGAGTAGTCCTCCATGACGGTGCGGATCGCACCGCCCTTCGGGTGGAAGACGGCGAGGCCCGGGCCGATCTCGGTCGGGAAGGAGAAGAGGTCCAGCTCGGCGCCGAGGCGGCGGTGGTCGCGCTTCTCCGCCTCGGCGAGGCGGTGCTGGTAGGCCTTCAGCGCGTCCCGCGACTCCCAGGCGGTGCCGTAGATGCGCTGCAGCTGCGGGTTGCGCTCGCTGCCCCGCCAGTAGGCCGCCGCCGAGCGCTGCACCGCGAAGGCCGGGATGTGCCGGGTGGTGGGCACGTGCGGCCCGCGACACAGGTCCTTCCAGCACAGCTCGCCGCTCTTCGGGTCGAGGTTGTCGTAGATGGTGAGCTCGCCCTCGCCCACCTCGACCCCGGCCTCGTCGTCCGACCCGGCGCTGGACTTCAGCCCGATCAGCTCGATCTTGTAGGGCTCGTCGGCGAGCTCGGTGCGCGCCTCGTCCTCGCTGACCACCCGGCGGGAGAACCGCTGCCCGGCCTTGATGATCTCCTGGGCGCGCTTCTCCACCGCCTTCAGGTCCTCGGGGGTGAACGGCCGCTCGACGTCGAAGTCGTAGTAGAAGCCGTCCTGGATCGGCGGGCCGATGCCGAGCCGCGCCTTGGGGAACAGGTCCTGCACGGCCTGGGCCACGACGTGGGCACAGGAGTGGCGGACGATGGCCCGCCCGTCGGGCGAGTCGACGGTGATCGGCTCGACGACGTCGCCCTCGGCGAGCGGATGGGCCAGGTCACGCTGGACCCCGCCGACCCGGGCAGCGACCACCGATCGCTCGCCCTCGAACAGCCCGGCGGCCGTGGTACCCGTCCGCACCACCCGCTCCTCGGCCTGCTGACCTCGCTGGACGGTAATGCGGACGTCGGACACCGGACTCTCCTGCTGTGTGGACGGATGGCCGGGCGCGTCCCCCGCGCCCCGGACACGACTTGTGACGTGCACCACGTGTGACATGCATGGCGTATGACGGGGATGACCTGTGACAGGGATGACCTGTGACAGGGACGCCAGGTGCGTCCCGACCGCGATGCTACCCGTGCGCTCCGACACCCCCAACGGGATTACGCGCACGGTCGGTGACCGCCGGGCAGCCGGCCGCCGCGACGCGGCCCACCGGCGGCCCAGCCGCGATGCGACGGCCGGTCAGCGGGCGCGGATGCCGCCCAGGACGGTGTCCACGATCTGGCCGATCCGGGTGCCGGTCACCTCGTGGCTGCCACCGGTGTACTGCCGGTAGGAGACCGGGCCGACGAGCATGTCCGTCGCCAGCTCGATGTCGAGGTCGGCCCGTAGCTCCCCGGCGGCCACCCCGCGCCGCAGCACGCTCGCGACCTGCTCGCGGGACGGGACGATCACCTGCTGGCGGTAGGTGTCGAACAGGTCCGGGTGGCTCTCCTTCTCGGCGAGCAGCCGCGGCATGATCCGCCCGGACAGCGTCTGGATGTTGTGCCGGCGCACGGCGTTCACCGCGGCGACCAGGTCGTCGCGCAGCGATCCGGTGTCATGCGGCTCGTGCGACTCCGCGAGCGTCGCCAGCGCGTCGGCGACCAGGGCGCCCTTCGTCGGCCAGCGGCGGTAGACGGTGGCCTTCCCCACCCCCGCGGCGGCTGCCACCGCCTCCATCGACAGGCCCCCGAAGCCGTTGTCGGCCAGCGCCGCGAGGGTCGCCTCGATGATCAGCGGGTCACGCCGGGTGTCACGGGGTCGGCCCGGAGGTCGGCCCGGGGGGCGGGCCACCCCCGAGGGTGGGGGTGCCTGGCGTCCACGGGGATCCGTCCCGCTGGCATGCGCCACCGTCATCCGACCGCCATCCGCATGCCCGTATGCCACCCGCGCCTTCGTCGCACCGCCGCGCGCCCGTGGAAGCACGGCCGCGTTCCTCCGGCCCGGTGCCGACCACACACCGCGGCAGCGGGCATGGCGCAACCGGGCACCTGGCGCCGGCCCGTTCCCGGCCCCAGCGTTCCCAAGATCGTAGAGTACGTCCGCGCGCCGCCGGGCGCATCCGATTGCGACGGCGCGACCGCCGGCGTTGCAGGCCGGTCACAGGCCTATCGGCGGCGGCCCGGTCGGTGGCAGCATGGAGACACGCCGGGACGCGATCCCGCGCCCGGACGGATCACCGGGAGTTCGCATGACGTCATCGATCAGCAACCCCTCCGCGATCAGCAACCCCTCCGGCCCCGGAGAAGGGGCCGGCTCCCCCGCCGCCCCGGACGAGGCGGCGACGCTCTACGGCGCGTCGACCCCGGCCCGTTCCGCCGCGGCGACGGCGGCCCCAGCTCAGCCCCAGGCCCCTGCGGCCCCCGCGCGGGCGCGGGCCTCGCTGCGCGGCGCCCGCCCCGGGCGGACCACGGTCCGCGACGTCCGCGCGGCCAAGGAGCGGGGCCAGAAGTGGGCCATGCTCACCGCCTACGACGTCACCACAGCCGGGATCTTCGACGAGGCCGGAATCCCGGTCCTGCTCGTCGGCGACTCGGCGGCCAACACCGTCTACGGCTACGAGACCACCGTCCCGATCACCGTGGACGAGCTGATCCCCCTGGTCCGTGCGGTCGTGCGCGGCGCCCCGAACGCGATGGTCGTCGCGGACCTCCCGTTCGGCTCCTATCAGGCCAGCCCCGAACAGGCGCTGGCGACCGCGGCCCGCTTCCTCAAGGAGGGCGGCGCGCAGGCCGTCAAGCTGGAGGGCGGCGCCCGGGTGCTGCCCCAGGTCGAGACGCTGGTGGCTGCCGGCATCCCGGTGATCGGGCACCTGGGCCTCACCCCGCAGAGCGTGCACGCCTTCGGCGGCTATCGCGTGCAGGGCCGCGACCAGGCCGGTGAGGTCCTGCTCGCCGACGCGCGCGGCCTGCAGGAGGCCGGTGCGTTCGCGGTCGTGCTGGAGGTCGTCCCCGCCGACCTGGCGGCTCGGGTCACCAAGGAGCTGGTGATCTCCACCGTCGGGATCGGCGCGGGTGCCGACTGCGATGCCCAGGTGCTGGTCTGGCAGGACATGGCCGGCCTGACCGGCGGTCCCGCCCCCCGCTTCGTCAAGCGCTTCGCCGACCTGCGCACGGCGCTGGCCGAGGCGGCCACGGCGTACAGCGACGAGGTGTCACGCGGGGTGTACCCGACCGTCGAGCACAGCTACTGATGCGAGCACAGCCGCGCAGACTCGTCCGCGTTGGTCACCGCTCCTGAGCAGCCCCGGGGCCCGGGCCGGCGGCCAGTGCCGCGGCCAGGCTGGCCCGGGCCTCGACCAGTGACGGGCCGTACCAGGTGAGCAGACGTCCGGAGACGCACACCGCGGGCACCGCGAACGCCTCCGGACCGTCGGACGGGCTGAAGGCGTACGGCTCGTCCGGCAGCACCACCAGATCGTGCGGCGGCAGGGCGGCGACGTCCACCCGTGGGTAGCGCTGGTCGGAACCGCCGAGCGCGTTGTCCACACCGAGCCGCGCCAGCACGTCACCGGTGAAGGTGTCCCGGCCGACCGCCATCCACGGCCGCCGCCAGATCGGGATGACCGCCCGGCGGCGCGGCCCCCGGTACGGCTCGGCCCAGACCTGCTCCGCGGTCGTGAGCCAGGCCGGGCGAGGCAGCCGGCAGCCCAGGCGCAGCAGCCGGTCGAGGCTGCGCAGCGCCGCGGGGACTGTCGCCGGCGCGGTCACCCAGACGGCGAGCCCGGCGGCGCGCAGCGCGTCCAGATCGACCTGGCGGTTCTCCTCGGCGTTGGCGCAGACCAGGTCCGGTGCCAGCGCGGCGATCCGCTCCAGGTCCGGGTTCTTGGTCCCGCGGACCCGGGTCACCGCCAGATCCTCGGGATGGGTGCACCAGTCGGTCGCCCCCACCAGCAGGCCCGGCGCGCTCGCCGCGACCGACTCGGTCAGGCTCGGCACCAGCGAGACGACGCGCCGGACCTCCGCGGGGACAGGCACCGGGTCTCCCAGGTCGTCCCGCGGCTGCGCCCACGCGTCACGAGGCCGCGCCAAGCCGGCCGGCGGCCCCGACGGGTCGACCGGCGGCACCGCCGAACCCGCCGCCACGGGCTCAGACGTCGGTGACGCGCAGGCCGGCGTGCGCCTTGTAACGGCGGTTGACCGAGATGAGGTTCGCGGTGAGCGCCTCGACCTGGCCGGCGTTGCGCAGCTTGCCGGCGTAGATACCGCGCATGCCGGTGATCTGGTTCGCGAGCGCGATCACCGTGTCGGTCGCGGGGCGGTCGTCACCGATCACCAGGATGTCGGTGTCGATCGACGCGACCGTCTCGTCCATGAGCAGAACGGCGGAGACATGGTGGAACGCGCCGACGACGGTGCTGTCGGGCAGCACGGCCGCGGCCTGCTGCGCGGCGCTGCCCTCCGCGACGGGCAACGCGAAGGCGCCGCCCTTGTCGAAGCCCATCGGGTTCACGCAGTCGATGACGATCTTCCCGGCGAGCTGCTTGCGCAGATCGGCGAGGAGCTCGCCGTGGCCCTCCCACGGCACCGCGACGATCACGACGTCCGCCCGCTCGGCGACGTCGGCGTTGTCCCCGCCCTCGATGCGCCGCCCGGAACCGGCCAGCTTGGCGGCGGCATCCCGCCCGCGGTCAGCGGAGCGCGAGCCGACCAGCACCTGGTGACCCGCCAGGGCGAAGCGGACCGCGAGGCCGCCGCCCTGCGGCCCAGAGCCGCCGAGGATACCGATCACAAGGGACGACACGTCAGGGAGAGGGGTCGAGACTGAGGTCACGGACCTCATCCTGCCCGAATCCGCCCGCACGTGCCGGCCCGTGTCACAGCCTGTGAGCCCGCTCCCAGTTACCGGCTTCCGCGGTCGGTTCCGGCGGGTGTCCGATGGACTCGGGCGGGCGGCACCAGCCCGGCGGGCCCCCGGGCCCCGCCGCGGCGGCCGCGGCCCGGGCCGCACGCGGCGTCACGGTGTCGTCGCACCGCCCGAAAGGGTGCCCGGCGGCCACCGTGGCTGGCCGGAAGCCCCCACAGCACGGGGCTTGCGAACGCACAAGCTCGACAACGGCAACCGGGAGGACATTTCCCCGACCCCCCGAAAGGGGCACTCACCCGATAGTGGACTATGAGGGAACAACGGGGCAGCTACGATCGCGACCGCGCTCCCAGGGCCCGTCTGAACCCCGGCCCGTCGGGTGGCAGCCCGGACACCCCGGCGATGCGTCGCGACCGGCGAAGGAGCAGCACGAGTGGCAGATCCTCACAGAACTCTGACCACAACATGGAGCGCCGGCGATGCGACGCACCGTGAGGGGCGGCATGTTTCGGGGAACCCCGAGCGTGCGTTCGTCCGAGATGGGCCGTACCGTTCCGAGTCACATGCACCACACAGATCTTCGGTAGGCAGAACTTCCGAGTCAGGCGAGAGAGGTCGAGCAATGGCGGACGTGTCGGTTCGCTTCGCGATGACGAACGACAGCGAAGTGGTGCTGAACCTGTCGCTGCCGCAGGCACTGCGCCTGATGGAAGCGATCGCGCGCAAGGTGGGCGAGACCCTTGCCGAGCGCAGCAACCAGTCGGTGGGCGGGGTCGGCGGGGTTCCTTCGCCCGCGCCGTCCAACGGGATGCCGAGCTTGGGGCCGTACACACCGTCCTGAGCACGCCACGACGCGGTCCCGGGCGCCCGTGCGGGCGCCCCGCACGAGCACGGCAGCCGGTCATGCGCCGGGGACGGGTGATCCCGCCCCCGGCCGGCGGGGTGGCCCGTCGACCGCCAGATCCACGGCGGCGTCCGGAGTGGCCAGCGTGTAGATCTGGGTCGTGCTCACCGAGGCATGGCCCAGCAGCTCCTGGACCACCCGCACATCCACGCCGCCGTCAAGCAGGTGGGCCGCGAACGAGTGCCGCAGCACGTGCGGTGACGCCCCGTCCACCCCGGCGGCATCCGCCGCGGCCCGCAGCACCGACCAGGCGCTCTGTCGGGACAGCCGGGTCCCACGGCGGGACACGAACACGGCCGCGCCCGGGCCCCGCGTCACCTCGGGCCCGGAGCCGGCCAACAGCGGCCGGCCGCGTCGCAGGTAGCGCTCCAGCGCCGTCACGGTGCCATGGCTGAGCGGGACGACCCTGACCCGACCACGCCGGGCGCGCAGCCGCACCGCGGACCGTTCCAGGTCGAGGTCGTCGAGGTCGAGCCCGACCGCCTCCGAGATCCGCGCGCCGGTGCCGTAGAGCAGTTCGAGCAGGGCTGCGGTGCGCAACCGCCGGGCCAGCCCGGACGGATCCGGGACCGGGACCCGCTCTCCATCGGCCCGCCCGGGTCGGGCCTCCCCCGCCGGCGCATCTCCGGCCCATGGCTCCCCGGCCGATATCGCTCCAGCGGGTGTCACTCCGGTCGGTGTCGTTCCAGGCGGTGTCGTTCCAGGCGGTGTCGTTCCAGCTGGCGAGGCCCCGCTCGGGAACGCCGCGTCCTGGCGCGTGGCGAGGCCGGCGGCGGCAAGGACCGCGGCGACCTGTTCCACGGTCAGCGCGCGCGGCGGGCGCCGCGGGGGCAGCGGTGCCCGGACCGGCAGCGACACGGCCGCGTCAACGTCCCCTTCGCGGACCGCGAACCGGTGCAACGACCGGACCGCGACCAGCATCCGGGCGACCGAGGCCGGTGCCAGTGGCGGGTGCTCGGCGTCTCCGGTGCGCAGCGCGGCGGCGAACTCCGCGATCTGGGCCGCGCCGACCGCGGCCAGTGCGTCAAGGTTCCGCGCCGCCAGGTACTCTCGGTAGCGACGCAGGTCGCGCCGGTAGGCGAGGATCGAGTTGCGGGCCAGCCCCCGCTCGCGGCCGACATGATCCAGATAGCGGTCGATGACCTGGTCAGGGTGGGCCGGGTCGTCCACCGACCTACGGCGGCCGGCATCGTCACCGCCCGCCGTGGTCATCATCGAACTGATATTAGGGGGCGACGGCTCCGGTTCGTCGGTGCCCGCCCCCACGGCGCCGGGAAGCGTCTATCGTGCCCCTTGTGCGGACGGACGCGGGATCGTCACGCCGCGCCGCATCCCCGGGGGTCGTCATCGCCGCCGTCTCGGTCATCCTCACGCTCTGCGCGGGCTCGCTGCTCGCCGGTTGCGGGGGCTCGGGCCGGCCTGACGGCGCGCCGGCCCCGCCCCGCCCCGGCTCCGCCACCGGCGCCACGGGAGCGGGGCAGGCAGCGGATGCGGGCGGCAGCGCCGCCACGGCCTCGGGCGGTCCGGCGGCACCCGGAGGGCCCGCCCCCTCCGCCTCCGCCGGGAGCGGAGCCCCTGCGCCGCCCAGCTCCCCCGCTCGCGCCGCCCAGGTCGTCGAGGCCTACTTCGCCGAGATCAACGCCGCCGCGCGCGACGGGCGCGTCGCCGACACGTCCACCACCGCGCTGCCCGGCTGCCAGACCTGCGCGCTGGACGTCGGCATGACCCGCCACCTCGACCAGAACGGCGTGCGGGCCGCGACTCCCCCCTACGAGATCACCGGCCTCGCCGCGGGCGAGCGGCGGGGCACCGTCGTCGACGTCCGGTTCACCGCCACGGCCCGCCCGGTGCGGCTCCTGGACCCGGCGGGCCGCGACGCCGGTCTGGAGCCCGGTGTCCCGGCCCGGGCGGCCACCGCCCGGCTCGTCCTGACCGGCCCCGGCTGGCGCGTCCAGAACATCGTCTACGCCGCGGGGGCCGGCCGGTGAGCCGCCGCCGCCCGGCGCGGGTCGCCGCCGCCGCACTGACCATCGTCGCGCTGACCGGCGCCACGCTGACGTCCGCGGTGGTGGGACCTGGCCCGGCGCCCGGCCTGCTGCCCGGCCTGGCGGCCCGGCCGGCCGCGGCGGCACCGCAGCCCCCCTCGCAGACCGGCTGCGCCGGCGCTCACTGGGGCAGCTGCGACACCCGGGCCACAGACCGCGGCTACCAGTACCGCTACCACAACGGCCTGCTCGAGCAGGTGCCGATCGACAGCGGCGGCGGCGGGGGCGGCGCCGGCTGCGGCGACGACTGCCCGCCCGACCCGGACGCCCTCTGCGCGCTGCTGACCGGTGTCGGCGCCGCCCCGGAGATGACCGAGGCCGAGCGGGCCGAGTACGACGCCCTCGTCGCGGAGTGCGGGCCGGTGCTCTACGACCCCGACGGGATCGCGGTCGACGACCTCGCCGCCCAGTTCGCCGACTACCTGCGGGAGGAGCTGCTGCCCACCCCGGAGGTGGTGATCCAGCCGGTCGGTAACAGCTTCGCCAACCTCCCGTCGATCATGCATACGGCGGTGCCGGCGGCGTTCACCTTCGACGTCACCGAACCGGTGCTGGCGACGATCAGCGCCGCGCCGCACTACGCCTGGCGCTTCGGCGACGGGGAGAGCGGCCCCGACGCACCCGGCCGGCCCTACGACCCGGCGATCTCGCCGCGGGACCACCCGGACGCCTATGTCGCCCACTCCTACCGCCGCCCCGGCACCTACCAGGTCACGCTCACCGTGACCTGGAACGGCTACTTCACCGTCCCCGGGGTGGGGCAGGCGTTCCCGCTGGACGACGTCATCCTCGCCGCCACCGAGACGATCACGGTCGAGGAGGCCGGCGGCGTCCTCGTCGGCAACGACTGACACACCGCCACGACCGGCCGGCGCGGCCGACTGGCACATCCGCCGCCGGCCGCCGCTGACCGGATGGTGATCGGGGGCGGACGTCAGCCGGTCGCGGTGGGCCGGGCCGACCAGGCTGCGTCGACCGGTCGCAGGCCGCGGAACCCGTCCGCCCGGGCGCGGTAGGCGGCCAGCAGGCCGATCATCGCCATCGCGTTGGTGATCTCCCCGCGCATGACCTGGTCCACCGCGTCGGAGAGGTCGACGCGGGTGATGGCCATCTCCGCCTCCTCGTGCACCCCGACGTACCGCTCCGCGGTGGGGATCTCCCGCAGGTCACGGGCGAGGAACACGCGGTAGGCCTCGTCGGTCATGCCCGGTGAGGCGTACACGTCCACGAGCAGGTCGATGCGGCCGGCATGCAGGCCCGCCTCCTCCGCCAGCTCCCGGGCGGCCGCGCGGGACGCCGGCTCCCCGGGGACGTCCAGCAGCCCCGCCGGCAGCTCCCAGAGCGGGCCGCGCACCGGGTGCCGGTACTGGCGCACCATCACGACCCGTTCCCGGTCGTCCAGTGCCACCACCCCGACCGCGCCGGGGTGCACCACGACATCCCGCTGGGAGGTGTCGCCGTCGGGCATCCGCACCATGTCGCGCCGGACACCGATGATCCGCCCCTGGTAGACGACGGAGCTGTCGGCCACCTCGTAGCTGTGCGCCGCCGCGCTCACGGGGAGACCAGCTCCGCGCCGGTCACGCCGGTCACGCCGGTGACGTCCGCGCCGGACGGGGTATCGCTCGCCGGGCGGGCCAGCTCGGAGGCCGCGATGTCGACGGGCAGCAGGCCGCGCCGACGGTTCGCGTGGGCCACCGCCGCACGGGCCAGGCCGCGGAACAGCGGATGGGCCCGCGTCGGCCGCGACCGGAACTCCGGGTGCGCCTGCGAGCCGACGTAGAACGGGTGCGTGCCGGCGGGCAGCTCGACGACCTCGACCAGCCGGCCGTCCGGGGAGGTGCCGGAGAACACCAGCCCGGCGGCGGACAGCCTGTCCCGGTAAGCGTTGTTGACCTCGTAGCGGTGGCGGTGCCGCTCCGAGACCTCGGGCTCGCCGTACTCGCGACGGGCGACCGTGTCGGCCCCCAGGGCGCACGGGTAGAGGCCCAGCCGCATGGTGCCGCCCATGTCACGCTCCCCCGCCACGACGTCACGCTGGTCGGCCATCGTGGAGATCACCGGGTGCGCGGTCTGCGGGTCGAACTCGGCCGAGTTGGCGTCGGTGAGCCCGGCCAGCGAGCGCGCCGCCTCGATCACCATGCACTGCAGGCCCAGGCAGATCCCCAGGGCGGGGATGCCGTGCTCGCGGGCGTGCCGCAGCGCCTGGATCTTGCCCTCGATCCCGCGGATCCCGAACCCGCCCGGCACGATGATCCCGTCGACGCCCTCGAGCAGGTGGGAGGCGGCCTCCGGCGAGGTGAACCCGTCCGAACCGATCCAGCGGATCTCCGGGCGGGCGTCGGCGGCGAACGCTCCGGCCCGCAGTGCCTCCGTCACCGACAGGTAGGCGTCGGGCAGGTCGATGTACTTGCCGACGATGGCCACCGTCGCCGTGTTCGCCGGGTGGTGCACCCGTTGCAGCAGGGTGTCCCACTCCGTCCAGTCGACGTCCCGGAAGCTCAGGCCCAGCCGGCGCACCACGTAGGCGTCGAGACCCTCGCGGTGCAGCACCTTCGGGATGTCGTAGATCGAGCCAGCGTCCGGCGCGCCGACGACGGCCTCGTCGTCCACGTCGCACATGAGTGCGATCTTGCGCTTGAGCGCGTCGGGCAGCGGCCGGTCCGACCGGCAGACCAGCGCGTCCGGCTGAAGGCCGATGCTGCGCAGCGCGACGACGGAGTGCTGGGTCGGCTTGGTCTTGAGCTCACCGGACGGTGCCAGGTACGGCACCAGGCTCACGTGCACGGTGAACGCGTTGTCCCGCCCCACCTCGTGCCGGACCTGGCGGATCGCCTCCAGGTAGGGCAGCGACTCGATGTCGCCGACGGTGCCGCCCACCTCGGTGATCACGACGTCCACCGCGTCGGTCGCCAGCCGGCGGATGCGGTCCTTGATCTCGTCGGTGATGTGCGGGACGACCTGCACGGTCTGGCCGAGATAGTCGCCGCGCCGCTCGCGCGCGATCACCGCCGAGTACACCTGCCCGGTGGTCACGTTCGCACTGGCGTCAAGGTCGACGTCGAGGAACCGCTCGTAGTGCCCGATGTCCAGATCGGTCTCGGCCCCGTCGTTGGTGACGAAGACCTCCCCGTGCTGGAACGGGTCCATCGTGCCTGGGTCGACGTTCAGATACGGGTCGAGCTTCTGCATCGTGACCCGCAACCCGCGGGCCTTCAGCAGACGGCCGAGGCTGGATGCCGTCAGGCCCTTACCGAGACTGGAGGCGACGCCCCCCGTCACGAACACGTGCTTGGTCATATGCGCCTGCGCCACGCGAACTCCCGTGGTCACGCCGCCGGTACCGGCCCCGGCGCCTCCACGGGTCTTCACGGTAACACCGGGCTGAACAGACCTGCCAGGCGCCCTGCCACAGGCCACCGCACCGCGGACCACCGCACCGCGGACCGGCGCACCACGGACCACCGCACCACGGGCCGGCGAGCGACGGACCGGCGAGCCACCGGCGGGACGGCTGCCGTCATGCGGCGGGGGTCACGGGCGGGCCAGCTCGGCCTTGTCCGCCGCCGCGGCGGCAAGGAGCTCCTCGGCGTGGCCGCGGGCCAGCGTGCTCTCCTCCTGGCCCGCCAGCATCCGGGACAGCTCGCGCACCCGCTCGGACCCGTCGAGCGCCACCACGCCGCTGCGGGTCACCGAACCGTCCTCGGCCTTGTGCACGACCAGGTGCCGGTCGGCGAACGCCGCGACCTGTGGCAGGTGCGTGATGCACAGGACCTGGTGGGTGCGGGCGAGCCGGGCGAGCCGGCGGCCGATCTCGACCGCGGCGCGACCGCCCACACCTGCGTCGACCTCGTCGAACACCATGGTCGCGCCGGCGTCGGCGGCGGCAAGCACCACCTCGATCGCCAGCATCACCCGGGAGAGCTCACCGCCGGAGGCGCCCTTCTCGACCGGGCGGGCGGGGGCCCCCGGATGCGGCACCAGCCGCAGCTCCACGTCGTCGATGCCGCTCGGGCCAAAGGCCACCACCCGGCCGCGGACGGGCAACCCCCCGGGGTCGTCGCGCTGCACGACGACCGCCTCGACCCGCGCCCTGGGCATCGCCAGGCCGGCGAGCTCCGCCGCCACCGCCGCCCCGAACCGCTCGGCGGCGGCGGACCGGGCGGCGCTGATCCGCTCCGCCAGCGCGGCGAGCTCGGCGGTCAGCTCGTCGCGTTCGGCCGCCAGCGCGCCGGACTGGTCGCCGTCGCCGTCGAGCTCCAGCAGCCGGCGCCCGGCTGTCTCGGCCCAGGCCAGCACACCGTCCACGTCGGTACCGTGGGCGCGGGCGAGCGCCGTCAGCTCGGCCTTGCGCGCCTGGGCATGCGCGAGCCGCGCCGGGTCTGACTCGACCCCCGCCCCGTAGGACGCGAGGTCGGCGGCGACGTCGGTCAGCAGGGTCGCGACCTCGGCGAGGCGGCTCGCCAGCTCGCCGAGCGCCGGGTCGAGGGAGGCGTCGGAGGCGACGACCCGGCGGGCGGCACCGACAAGGTCGACCGCCCCCGGAACGTCGTCACCGACGGCGGGATCGCTGACGAGGGCGCCGTGCGCGGACCGCGCCGCCTGCACCAGCGTCTCGGCGTGCTCCAGCCGGCTGAGCTCGGCGCCGAGCGCCACGTCCTCCCCGGGCTGCGGGGCGACCCGTTCGACCTCGTCGAGCCCGAGGCGCAGCAGCTCGGCCTCCTGCACGCGCTCCCGGGCCCGCCCAGTGATCTCGGTGAGCTGCGCCCGCACCTTCGCCAGCCGCGCGTGGACCCGCCCGTAGCGGGCGAGCGGCTCGGCGACGGCAGGCCCGGCGAACCGGTCGAGCGCGTCCCGCTGGGTCGAGGGACGCCGCAGCCGCTGCGCCTCCGACTGGCCGTGGACGGCGATCGCGTTCTCGGTGATCTCGGCGAGGACACTCGCGGGCACGGACCGGCCGGCGAGCTGCGCCCGCGAACGGCCCTCCGCGGTCAACGTGCGCCCCACGATGATCACATCTTCGTCGAGCTCCCCGTCGAGCTCGCGGACCCGCTTCACCAGCGCGGAGTCGGGCGGCACGACGAGCCGGGCCTCGACGGAGGCACGCCCCAGCCGCGAGGAGACCAGGGCGTAATCGGCCCGCCCGCCGGTCAGCAGGCCGAGCCCCTGCACGATCATGGTCTTGCCGGCGCCGGTCTCACCGGTGACCACCGTCAGCCCCGGTGCCAGATCGAGGACCGCGTCATCGATCACGCCGAGCCCGCGGATACGAATCTCCTCGAGCACGCCCCGAACTCTAGCGTCACCCACCCCTCACCCGGCACCCGGAAAACGGGGAATGACGGGCGAGCCGCCGATTCCCGTCACGTCCCGGGCGGGCGCAGGTGCCGGTCAGCGCGCCGCTCGCCCCGCCAGCCGGCCACCGGCAGGTCGAACTTGGCGACGAGGCGATCGGTGAACTGCCGTGGTCTGATCACCGCGAGCCGCACCGGGCGCCGCCCCCGGACCACCTCGACCCGTGACAGCTGGGGGACGTCCACCAGCCGGCGCCCGTCGCAGTACAGCACCGCCGGGACGTCCGGCAGGACCTCGATCGCCACCGTCGCCCCCGGCGCGAGGACCAGCGGCCGGGCGAACAGCGCATGGGCGCTGATCGGCACGACGAGCAGCGCCTCCACCCCCGGCCACATCACCGGCCCGCCGGCGGAGAACGCGTACGCCGTCGACCCCGTCGGTGTCGAGCAGATCACGCCGTCGCAGCCCCACCGTGACAGCGGCCGGCCGTCGATCTCCAGGACGCACTCCAGCATCCGGGCCCGCTCGACCTTCTCCAGCGACATCTCGTTGAGCGCCCAGCCGGTGTAGATCACCTCACCCTGGTGGCGGACCGTCACGTCGACGGTCATCCGCTCCTCGACGGAGTACTCCTTGCGCACCACGTGCTCGACCGTGGCCGCCAGCGCGTCGGGCTCCGCCTCGGCCAGGAACCCGACGTGGCCCAGGTTGACGCCGAGCAGCGGGATGTCGGCCGACCGCGCGAACTCCGCTCCCCGCAGCAGACTGCCGTCGCCCCCCAGGACGAGCACCAGCTCGGCCCCGACGGCGGCGTCGACATCCGCCGGGACCACGTTCGGCGCGGCGAGGTCGAGCAGCTCCGCCTCGTCGCGCAGGACCCGCGGGGAGACACCGGCCGCGCCGAGCATCTCCAGCACCCGCTGTGCGCTCTCCCTCACCACGGAGCGGCGGGGATGGGTGACGACGAGCACCTCACGGGTCATCAGCCGGTCCTCGGGGGAGTGGTCGGAGAGGCGGACCCGGTCGGGCCCGACGATCCCGGGTCCGGCAGGCCGGGCCCCGGGCCGAACGGCTGCGGGCCGGAGCCGGCCCGGTCACCCGCGGGTCCCGCCGCGATCGCACCGGCGATCATCGCCTCGACCTCCCCCGAGCCCGGCACGGCATCGGCACGCAGCCACAGAAGGTATTCGACGTTGCCCGCGGGCCCAGGCAGGGGGCTGGCGACCACCCCGCGGACGCCGAGCCCCAGACCCAGGGCCGCCTCGGCGACGGACCGCACCGCACTCGCGTGCAGGGCCACATCACGGACAACACCGCCGGCGCCGAGGAGCTCCCGCCCGACCTCGAACTGCGGCTTGACCAACAGGACGAAGTCGGCGCCGGGCACGGCGCACGCGCGCAGCGCCGGCAGCACCAGCTCCAGCGAGATGAACGACAGATCACCCACGACCAGCTCCACCGGCTCCCCGACCTGCTCGAGGGACAGGTGGCGGGCGTTCGTCCGGTCCAGCACGAGAACCCGCGGATCCGCGCGCAGCCGCCAGACAAGCTGCCCGTAGCCGACGTCGACAGCCACCACCTCCCGGGCGCCGTACCGCAGCAGCACGTCGGTGAAACCGCCGGTGGAGGCTCCGACGTCCAGGCAGCGCCGCCCCGCCACGACCAGCCCGGGCCGCGGGGCCGGCATCGATCCCGCCTCCGCGGGGCCGGAATCTGCGGAGTCGGGACCTGCGGAGTCGGGATCCGCGGGGCTGGGAGGCGGTGGCGGGGCGCCGAACGCCTCGAAGGCGCCGACCAGCTTGTGCGCACCGCGGGAGGCGTAGCCCGGATCGTCCTCGGTCACGACGACGATCGACGCCGACGTGTCGACCATCGTCGCGGCCTTCGCCGCCGGGACCCCGCCGACACGGACCCGGCCGGCGGAGATCGCCTCGGCCGCCCGCTCCCGGGAGGACACCAGCCGGCGACGGACGAGCTCGACGTCCAGACGGGTCCGACGTGCCATCGACGATCCCGCCCGCCTCACCGAGGAGCCCGGGCGCCACCCGCGCCGGGCGCCCCGGGCACACCCGAACCCGCCTGCGGACCGGAACCGGCAGGTGGGCCCGGCACACCGCGGCCAGCGGGCCCACCGGCAAGATCCTGCAGGGACTCCTCCAGGAGCCGGTGCACGTCCTCGAACACCTCCAGGTGCTCGGCGGCCGGCCGGCCGGGGAGCGTGGCGAGCCGCGCGAGTGCCGCTGTCAGCTCGGCGGGCAGTTCGTCGGTGTTCACCGGACAAGCCTCTCGCATTCGGTGTGACGCTGGTGGCCGGCCACCGCATCAGCCGGGGCGCACGTGGCTGCCCTCACATCCGCCGTGCCCGCCCGCCGCTCTCACCCCGCCGCTCCCGCCCCGCCCGCCGGGCCGAGCGGGTCCGGTCAGAGAGCGTGTCCGGGCGTTAGTGTCTCTGGCCGGGGGATCCGAGCCGTCCGGGTCCCGGCCCGGCGCCGAGGAGGGGAACGTCCGGCATGGCCGACCGTGTGCAGTGTGAGGCAGCGCTGCGCGCCCTCGCCTCCCGCCTCGACGAGCTCGCCCGGGGCCGCCGTCCGCCGCGAACCCCCGATCGCGTCATCTCATGCCGCATCCCGGACCTGGCGACCACGTTCTCCGGCCATCTCCGCGACGGCTTTCTGCAGGACATCGGCGAGGGCGAACACCCGGGCGCCCAGATCACCCTCACGCTGAGCAGCGACGACCTGCTCGCCGTCACCGAAGGAACGCTCTCGGTGAGTACCGCCTGGGCCAGCGGACGGCTCAAGGTCGACGCGAGCATCCGTGATCTCCTGCGGGTCCGCTCACTGCTCTGAGGCAGATCATCGGCGCTGAGACAGCTCATCGGGCCGCCGGCAGGCGAAGATCCTCACATCCCGGTGGGCGTTCGTCCGCCAGCGCCGTCAGCTCGTGCCCGGCGTCGGCGGCCGACCAGACCAGCGCGCAGGCCGCCCGCAGCGCATCCAGACCGTCGTCACCGCCGGCTTCGTCACCGCCGGCGTCCGCATCGGCAGCGTTCGCACCAGCGGTGTTCGCACCAGCGGTGTTCGCACCAGCGGTGTTCGCACCAGCGGTGTTCGCACCGGCGTTGGGGCGCCAGCGCAGCGTCCGCCCGTCGAGCACGCAGGCCCAGGAGCCGCAGCGCGAGGCCCCGTCCGCCGCCACCGCGGCCGGCTGCGGGCGCAGCAGCCCGCGCAGGTCGGCGGCGAGGAACGTCGGGCGATGCTGCGGTGGCGCCGCGAGCAGCTCCGCCGGCCCGGTCACCCCCGTGAAGACCAGCAGGGTCGGTGTTCCGGACCGAAACCCCGCCTCGATGTCGGTGTCGAGCCGGTCCCCGACGATGATCGGTTCGCGGGCGCCGCTGCGCCGCACCGACTCGGCGTGCATCGCCAGCTCCGGCTTTCCGGTCACCACCGGCTCGGCCTCGGTCGCAGCGCGGACGAACGCGACCAGCGCGCCGTTACCGGGCGCCAGACCACGCTCGGTCGGCACCGTCAGGTCCGTGTTGCTCGCGACCCACCACGCGCCCGCCCGGACCGCCAGCACCGCCTCGACCAGCCGGGCATAGGTCATCTCCGGGTCGAAACCCTGGACCACCGCGGCCGGCCGGTCATCGGCCGAGGACGTCGGCGACAGACCCTCCGCACGCACCGCCTCCCACAGCCCCGCGCCGCCGGCGACCAGCACCGCCGCACCCGCCGGCAACCGTTGCGCCAGCACGTGCGCGGCCGCCTGCGCCGATGTCACCACCTCGGCGGCGGTAGCCGGAACACCGAAGCCGGTCAGCCTCTCGGCGACGGTCTCCGGCGTGCGCAGCGCGTTGTTCGTCACGTAGACGGAGCGCATCCCGTCACGGCCCGCGGCCTCGATCGCGGCCGCCGCATGCGGGACCGCCCGCTCGCCGCGGTTCACGACCCCGTCCAGATCGAGCAGGGCGACGTCGAACAGCGACGTGAGCGGGCGGGACGTCCCCGACAGCGGCGCCCTGGCCGGTGCCGACGGTGGCGTCATGCGCGGTTCAGCGCGGCACGTGCCCCGCGCAGTGCGACGCCGTAGTGGGCCAGGTCGGGCCGCATCGCCACGGCGAGCGCCAGGTGCTCCACCGCGACCCGCAGGTCACCGGTGCGATGGGCGGCCATACCCAGACCGAACTGGGCGTAGTCGTCGGTCGGGTGCCGGTCGACGATCCAGGCGAAGGTGCGCACAGCGTCGGCGTACTGCCCCGCCTCGAACTGCGCCCGGCCGAGCGCCTCACGGACACTGGGCGACGCCGGCTCGGCGGCGACCGCGTGGCCGAGCAGCTGCACGGCGGCGTTCGCGTCGCCATGCCCGAGCAGGGCCATCCCGCGGGTATACCAGTCGTAGACCTCCCCGGCCGGGGAACCGTTGCCCGCGAAGCCGCTGCCGCGCGGAACGCCGTTGCCTCCAGGAAAACCGAACTCCTCCGTCATGGCACCTCCACGTCGTCCGGACCGCCACGGCTGTGGCCACCGCGGCGGCGGCACCAGTACCACCAGGACGCCACACCAGGCCGCGCCACGGGCCCGCGCGATCAGTGCCGAGCACGATCACGCGGCGCGACGACCGCACCGGAGCCAGCCGGCCCACACCCGACCAACCCCACCGGCCGGCGTCCTCGGCGACACAGGTGGGAGGGAGGCGTCCCACCCTCCTCACCAGTGTCACCGTAAGCGGCACTCAGATGCCTCAACATCGGAATAACGGCCTGTCTTCCACGCCACCCGGACCCGCGCCGCCGGACGCCGCCGGACCCCGCCGGCCGCCGCCGGACCCCGCCGGACGCCGCCACCGGACCTCACGGGACCTCACCGCACTGGCCGACGGACGGATCTGCGCCACGGCGGCCCCCGGCGGGAGCGCGCAAGCACCTACGATGCGCGTCATGGTTGCCTCCGACGCCGCCGTACCCGTTCCTGCCGGCCTGGTCCTCGCCCCGTTCCGCGCGGCACGTTTCTCCGCCGCGGGCCCGGAACTCGCCGCGCTGACCTCGCCGCCCTACGACGTCATCGACGACGACGAGCGCGCCGAGCTGGAGGCGGCGGCGGAACACAACGCTGTCCGGCTGATCCTGCCCCGCGACCCGGACAGCGCCGACGACGGCGCGAACCGGTACGAACGGGCGGCGCGGACGCTCCGCCGCTGGCTCGCCAGCGGCGTCCTGGTCCGTGACACCAGCCCGCGGCTCTACGTCTACGAGCAGCGTCAGGACGGCCATGTCCAGCGCGGTCTCGTCGGGGCGCTGGCGCTCGCCGACCCCGACGCGCAGATCGTGCTGCCGCACGAGAACACCATGGCCGGTCCGGTCTCCGACCGTCTCGCCCTGACCCGGGCGACCGAGGCGAACCTGGAACCGATCTTCCTTCTCTACGACGGGGGCGGCGCCGCCAGCGAGGCCGTCGCGGCCGCCGTGCGCACCGAACCACTCATGGACGTCAGCACCGCCGACGGCGTGACCCACCGACTGTGGACGATCGAGGAGCCGGCCGCCCTGGACGTCATCGCGGCCGACCTGCTCCCCCGCCGGGCGGTGATCGCCGACGGTCACCACCGCTACGCGACCTACCGCCAGTACCAGGCCGAACGCCACGCGGCGGGCGACGGCGACGGCCCCTGGGACCACGGGCTCACCTTCCTGGTGGACGCGACCGTCAGCGGCCCGCAGGTGCACCCGATCCACCGCGCCGTCCGCGGCCTCACCCTGGCCGACGCGGTCGCCCGGGCCGAGCAGTTCTTCACGGTGCGCCCACTCACCACCGGCGGCGACACCGCGGGCGCCCTCGCCGGCCTGCTGGACGATCTCGCGAAGGCCGGCCTCGACGGCCACGCCTTCGTCATCGCCGACGGCTCGGCTGCCTACCTGCTGACCCGGCCCACAGCCGACCTGCTCGGCCGAGCCCTTCCCGCGGACCGGTCAGCGGCCTTCCGCGGCCTGGATGTGACCGTGGCGCACCTCGCCCTGATCTCCGACGTCTGGGGGCTGGAGGACACGGTCGGCGTCGTCGACTACCACCACGACGCCCCGGCCGCGGTCGCCGCCGCCCAGACCCACGGCGGCGTGGCGCTGTTGCTCAACCCGACCCCGGTCACGGACGTCATCGCCGTCGCCGGAGCCGCGGAACGGATGCCCCGCAAGTCCACCCTCTTCACCCCCAAGCCACGTACCGGCCTGGTGATGCGCCCGCTGGACTGATCGGCGACACCGCCCGGGACGTCCGCACACGACGGTCCCGGGCGGTGGATCCCCATCAGGCCGGCGGCTGGTCCTGCGCGCGGGACGGCGCCGCGGACTGTTCCCCGCCGTCCGGAGCATCCGAAAAAATGATCTCCGGGATGGGGGCGGCACTGTCGGCGGCGGCGGTCGCCGCGGTCCCCTCGCCAGCAGCCGAGAAGTCGACCGCGGCCTCGGACACAGCCGGCGTGGCCTCGTCCGCACCCGGTGCGGACTCCCCGGCGGACTCCCCGGCGTGGGCGCTCTCGTCCACCGGGCCCTCGAGCGCGGGCCTGGCCACACGCTCCGCCGACTCCGCCTCGCCTGTCGCTGCGTCCTGGGACAGCGCGTCCCCAGGCACTTCGCCCTCGGCCGATCCGGCCTCGGCGGCCCGCTCGCCCGCGGAAACGTCCACACCCGCAGGCGCGCTCTCGGCCCGCGCCGCAGCAACGGGTTCGCCCGCAGCCGTCCGGCCGCTCTCGTCAGCCGCCGCGCCAGCATCGCCCGACCCGGTCACCCGTGGTTCGGTCGGGGTCCGCCCAGCGGCCTCCGCTCCCGCGGCAACCGCCTCGGCCACAGCTGTCTCAGCCACATCCGTCGGAGCTGCCTCGGCCTCCGTGCCACGAATGCTCGCCGCTCGCTCCACTCCGTCAGTTCCGGCGTCGGTTGCGTCGGCGCTGGCGTCGTCCGCGCCATCGGCGTCATCGTCATCGTCATCGTCGATGACGGTGAGCTCGTAGATCCGTTCGGCTGCGTCGGTCTCGTCCTCGTCGATACCGGCCGTCGCCGTGAACCAGCGGAGCGCCTCGACCGGACGACCTGAAGCCAGCAATGCCTCGGCGTAGGCGTACCAGAGGCGGGGCGTCCAGGGCCTGGGCTCCGTCCGGGCCGTCGCGTGCTCTCGGAGCAGCACCGCAGCGGCTTCCGGCTGGCCCATGTCCCGTCGGGCGCCGGAGACGACGATCAGCAGTTCGATGCGCCCGGCGGCGTCGAGCTCAGCAGCTCCGGGGTCCGACAGGCAGTCCACTGCGCGCTCCGGCCGGCCGAGGCCACGCTCCGAGTCGGCGATCAGCGGCAGGTTGTGCGGCGAGCCGTCGATACGGCGAGCTGCGCGCAGTTCCAGCAGCGCCGCCGCGTACTCGCCGGCGTGGTAAGCAGCGACACCGACCGCCTCGCGGACAGCCGCCATTCTCGGCAGCCTCGCGGCAGCCGCCCGTGCATGTTCCAGAGCCAGGGCGGGATCCTCGTCGACAAGCATTGCGGCAGCAACGAGATGCCGGGCAATGGTCTCCGCGAGCGGTGCTGGCACGCTCCGCAGGTCGCGTCGGATGTCCCGGTCGAGCAGCTCGGCCCGGGCCTTGTCCGGCAACGGGGGAGCCGGCGGACGACGGCGCGGGGCCGCACCGTCCCGTGCCGGCCCCGAACGGCCGTGGCCGCCGGCACCACCACGGGCAGGCCTGTCCACGCCTGCTCCTCCGCGGGCCTGACGGTCGAACCCGCCGCCAGAGCCACGGGCCGGACGGCCAACGCCACCTCCACGGGCCGAACGGTCGGGCCCTCCGGTACCACCGCGAGCCGGCCTGTCGGTCGCGAACCGGCCCCGGGACTCCGGTCGCCCAGCCCCGCTGGACCCGGCCGGCCGTTCTCTGCGCTCGGGGGCCGACCCGTCCGGGCGGGTCCCCCGGGGCCGCTCGGGCCGGTCACCCGCAGGGCGGTCAACGAAGGGACGCTGGCCCGGACGACCATCATCCGGGCGGCGGCTGGCCATCGCGCCACCAGCTGTCCGGCTGGGGCCGGTGCCTCGCTCGGGCCGCTCACTGTTGTACGGACGCGAAGGCCGCTCCGGCCGCTCACTGTTGTACGGACGCGAGGACCGCTCCGGCCGCTCACTGTTGTACGGACGCGAAGGCCGCTCCGGCCGCTCACTGTTGTACGGACGCGAAGGCCGCTCCGGCCGCTCACTGTTGTACGGACGCGAAGGCCGCTCCGGCCGCTCACTGTTGTACGGACGCGAAGGCCGCTCCGGCCGCTCACTG
>NZ_JBFLUG010000077.1:0-36336 GCF_041008525.1 Parafrankia sp. FMc2
AGGACGCCTGCCGGGCACTGGGTGCGGGCACCGAACCCCGCCACGTCGAGGGCCTGCGCGCGAAACTGAAACGGCTGGTCGACCGCGGCGTCCTCACCGAACCCGAACCCGGCCTGTTTATCCTGCCTCGCCCGACTCCACCCACCCCAGAGATCAACCCAAACTGACACCCGACAAACCCGTACAGAACACCCTCTCAGGACCCACCCGGCCGGTGCGGATGACGCACATCCGCCCCATCAGCTCGGCGCGGGAGGGGGCCGCCCCGCGCCCCCGCAGCCTGCGCAGCGGGAAGAGCAACAGACGGACCAGGAGCCAGACGCCCACCAGCGCCAGCGCGACCGCCACAACGGCCAGCGCCACGCGGAAGGACGCGCCCAGCTCGGCGCGATCGAACAGTGCCGCACCGGGCGGATCGGAGGAGGAATGCACAGCGATCAGCAGTGACGTCGATCCGCATTCACGCCGACCACCTCACGGTTCCGGACGAGGCCAGGCGTCGCGGACCAGGAAAACCCCGCCATCTGGCGACAACCAGGTTCCGACGTGACCGAGGATGCCATGACACAGAGCTCCGATCAGAAACACCGGCGGTGGTAACCGCCGCCCCGACTTCCCATGCATTGGAACACGCCGGGCCCGGGGCCCCTCCCCGCTATCGCCTTCCTGACGGAGTTATTCCGAATCCGGCCAACCGCCGCGGCAGGTCCGACGAGATCGCCGATTCGGATTCCCCCCGTCACCTTGCTCGCAGGCCCGAAACGGGCCGTTCAGGCCACCGTCTCCGGCATGACTGATCGCCCCTGTCGCTCATGACCTGGGGGGTGTTGTCACCGGAGACGGCGGACGGACGTGACCGCTGATAGAGACCTGGCGTGGGTGATGCCTGCTCGTAACGTGGCTGCCGGCGCGCTGTCCATGGTCGGCCTGGACCCCGCCACAGAAGGTGATCCACTTGGAGGAGACCGACAACCCGACCGAGCCCTACACCGTGTTCTGCGGGCTCGACGTCGGCAAGGAAACCCACCACGCGACCGCACTGAACCCGGCTGGCAAGAAGATCCACGACCGGCCGCTCCCCAACGACGAGCCCGCCCTGCGGCAGGTCTTCACCCAGCTCACCGAGGCTGGACGAGTACTGGTGATCGTCGACCAACCCGCGAGCATCGGAGCCCTATCGATCGCGGTCGCCCGCCAGATGGGCCTGGACGTCGCCTACCTGCCAGGGCTCGCGATGCGCCGCCTGGCGGACCTGCACCCCGGCGAGTCCAAGACCGACGCCCGCGACGCCTACGTCATCGCCGACGCCGCCAGAACCCTGCCCCACACCCTGCGCCGTGTCGGGACCGACGACGAAACCCTGGCCGCACTGACCGTGCTGGTCGGCTACGACAGCGATCTCGCCGCCGAAGCCATCCGGCTCACCAACCGGTTGCGTGACGCCCTGCTGCACATCCACCCGGCTGCGGAACGCCTGCTGGGCAAGCACATCCACCGACCGGGCGTCCTCGAACTGCTCGCCGACGCCCCCACCCCGACCGCCTGGCGGCAGCTCGGCGAGACCGGCATCGCCGAGACAATGCGTCCGCGCTCGCCCCGGCTCGCAAAGCGTCTGCCCGCCCAGCTGGTCCGCGTCCTCGACGAGCAGACCGTGGTCGTGCCCGGCACCACCGCGTTCGGCCGGGTCATCGCCGGCGTCGCCCGCAAACTCCTCGGTGTGCTCGACGAACGCGCCGACCTTGCCCAGGACGTCGAAGCCGCCCTGGAGGCGCACCCTCTTGCCGAGGTCCTGATCTCGATGCCCGGCGTCGGGATCAGGACCGCCGCCAGCCTGCTCACGATCATCGGGGACGTGTCCGCGTTCCCGACCGCCGCGCACCTCGCCGCCTACGCCGGCCTGGCCCCGGTCACCCGCCGTTCCGGCAGCTCGATCCGTGGCGAGGTCCGTTCCCAGCGCGGCAACCACGCGCTGAAGTCAACGCTGTTCTTGTCGGCGTTCGCCAGTCTCGGCGACCCGACCAGCCGGGCCTACTACGACCGCAAACGCACCGAGGGCAAGCGGCACAACGCCGCCCTGATCTGCCTCGCCCGCCGCCGCGTCGACGTCATCTACGCCATGATCCGCGACCGCAAGCACTACCAGCCGCCCGCTACCCACCCCGCGCCCGAACCGGCCCGCGCCGCTTGACAAAGCCATAGAGACACCCCCCCGAGGCACCCGGCATGGCGTGAAGTCCGTGAACTGCAAGACCGGTTTCCCGCACGCCCTGAAGACTTCGGAAGGCCTCCGTCCGCCCCAGCCGGCGGCCATCGACAGAAGGCCCTGGCCGCCTGCACGTCGCCGAGTGTCCGCCGAGCGACCTCGCTGAAGTCGTCGCCGTCAGCCGTGTCGCTCCAGCGCTCACAGGCGATCGCCGGGGCGAGCGCAGCCGGGCCCAATGCCCCCAATGCCCCCGATGGCGTGCGCGCGACCGGCGGCGCCGACGCGTGCCCGGACGCCACATCCACGGCAAGATTGTGATCACGCCGTGATCCCGCCTGCCCCAGGCAGCTGCGCCAGCCCCATCCGGCGCGAGGCGCGCATCGCAGCGGCACGCTCGAACATTTGTTTGATGCGAATCGGCGCTTTCGACGCCAAAAGTCCCTCGCCGAGCTTCGAACGACCTCATCCGACCTAAACAGAGGCAAACATCAGTCTACTGACTTATCCTCATCTGTGTCACCAGGTGAGGAGATCGCCTACATGCGTGCCCACGAATCACCGTCGATGCTCCCCGACACTGCTGTTTCGACCGTCGGTGCAGAGAGGCCGCGGCCCCGCGCCACCGCGGCGCTCCCGGGCGCCAGAGCAGCGAGGGGCATCCGCTCGCTGCCGGAGCCGTCCGCCCTCGGTCAGGCCGTGCTGCTCGGCATGGAGATCGCCGGAGTCGAGCGGCAGATCCAGCATCTGAACGACACCCAGCACCAGCTGAACCGTCATCGCCAGCGGTGGGAAGCCGGTGGCCGGGCCGAGCAGAACGTGACCCGGGCGCTGATAGCTATGGAGGATGCCGGGTGGCATGTGCTGCCGGACAGGCAGTGGCCGGGCACCCGCAAGGCCAACATCGACGTGATCCTGGTGGGGCCCGGCGGGGTCTTCGTCGTGGACGTGAAGAACTGGCGGGAGGCCTCCGTCGAGCGCGGCCGGTTGTGGCGCGGCGACGCCGATGCGGACGACGACATCCGCAAGCTTGTGGATCAGGCCGCCGCGGTGGCGGAGGTGCTGGCGGATGCGGGCCTGCCACCGACCGAGGTGGTGGCACTGCTCGTCCTGGCCGGGCGCAGGAACATCCGGGAACCGATCGACGCGGTGACCGTGCTCGGGGAGCACGACCTCGCCAGGGAGCTGGCGCGCCGGGGCGCTCGCCTGACCCCTGACCTCGTCGAACGGCTACTGGACGAACTGGAGCGTGGATGCCCTCCGATGCCCCGCGCCGCGCACCAGGTAGTGCTGACCTCCCGGCCGGCGGGACGCCCGCTGGCACGCCGGGAAGATCCGCCCCCCACCGGCGGGCGGACGTCCGCCCCAGGGCCGTCGGTCCGGCCCGACCTCCCGGAGGCCGGCGAACCGGGTGAAGGTCCGTTGACCGGTCAGGGCTCGTTGCTGGGTCGCGGCGAACTGTGGCAGGAGCTGCTCGACGCCGCCGCCCGTGAACCGATCGAGACGTGGATGACCTGGCTGCACCCGGCGCAGGCGCGCTTTGCCGGCCGGAAGTGGTCTGGTCCGGCACGTGTCCGGGGCGCGGCGGGCACCGGCAAGACGGTCGTCGCGCTGCATCGCGCCAAGTTCCTGGCCACCCGCGGAGACCGGGTGCTGTTCACGTCGAAGGTGCGCACGCTTGGTCCGGTCTACCGCGCTCTGCTGACCCGGATGGCGCCCGATCATGTCGAGCGCATCGAGTTCATCAACGTCCACGCCGTCGCCGCCCGCTGTCTTCGCGATCACGACCTGGCGGGCCGGCACCTGCAGGACGTCGCCGACACCTGCTTCTCACGGGCCTGGGCGCAGGTGGGACAGCACTCGGTCCTGCCCGGCCTCGGACTCGGTCTCGGCCCCCAGTACTGGCAGGACGAGATCGCGATCGTCATCAAGGGCCGGGGCCTCACCTCCTACTCGCAGTACGCCGGGCTGGCGCGAGTGGGGCGCAGTACGCCGCTGCAACCGGCCCACCGACGCGCGGTCTGGGATCTCTACGAGCGGTACGAGCAGCTGCGGACGGAACGCGGTGTCCTCGACCGCGACGACGTTCTGCTTCTTGCTCGTGACCTGGTCCGCGAAAGTTCCGAGACCCGCTACGACGCGGTGATCGTCGACGAGGTGCAGGACCTGACGTGTGTCGGCCTCCAACTGCTGCACGCCTTCGTCGGAGACAAGCCCGACGGCCTGCTTGTCGTCGGCGACGGTCAGCAGTCCATCTACCCGGGCGGATTCACTCTCGCCGAGGCAGGTGTCCCCGTCGTGGGACGTTCCACGGTGTTGACGCGAAACTACCGCAACCGGGCGGAGATCCTGCGCCACGCCCAGACAGTGATCGCCGACGACAGCTTCGACGATCTCGACGGCACCCCGGAACGCGGACGGCGCGACGTCGACATCGAGCGCCCCGGAGGTGAGATAACGGAAGTCACCGTGCCAGACACCGCCGCACAGGACACGGCACTGTGCAGGCATCTCACGGAGCTGCATGCCGACAGAGATATCCGGTATGGCGACATGGCCGTGCTCGTGTCGACGAACGAGGCGGAGTTCCACTGGCTGCGGGTGCTCGCTGGGCACGGAATTCCGGCAATATCGCTGATGGACTACGACGGAACCAACGGTGAAGGCGTCAAGGTCGGAACGTACCACCGCGCCAAGGCCCTCGACTTCGCCCATGTCTGCCTACCCGACCGTAATCTCTTCCCCGGCCCCCGGCGGCCTTCCGAGGCCGCCGACGCGTTCCATGAACGCACCCGGCTGGAACGCCGGCAACTCTACGTGGCGATCACGCGGGCACGCGACACCGTGTGGGCAGGGATTCGACAGCTCCCCGACCCCCCGGACCCGACTCGGTGAACCCGGCCGGCGCGGCGAGCCTCCCGCTCCCCACACGCCCGGTGCGACGTTCCGCTGGACCTGGCGCCCGGCACGGGATCGAATGGCCTGACAGAGAGCCGCGCACGCGGACAGACGTGGGCGGACGCGGCGGAAGGAACCGACGCCATGACCACACCTCCTCCCACCAGCCCCAGCCCCAGCACCGCACCCGCACCCGTGGACGCCCTTCCGGCAGCCGGGTCCATGAAGCCGGCGGCCACCACCGGCCGGGGGCGGGTCCACGCCGAGCAGGCGAACAAGCGGGTCCGGGCGCTGCTCGGCGGCCATGTCGTCGTGGACACGATCCGCCCCGTACTGCTCTGGGAAGGCCCGCACTACCCCGTCTACTACCTGCCCGCCGAGGACGTCCGCGCGACCCTCGAACCGAACGGGAAGACCACGCGCTCGCCCAGCCGGGGTGACGCCGTCCGTCACGACGTGGTCATCGCCGGCCGGACGGCCCCGGACGCCGCGGGCACCTATCCCGACTCCCCCATCCCGCAGCTGCGCGGCCTCGTCCGGCTCGACTGGGACGCGATGGACGTGTGGCTGGAGGAGGACGAGATCATCTACGGGCACGCGCGGAACCCGTACCACCGCATCGACGCCCTCTCCAGCTCCCGACACGTGCGCGTGGAGATCGACGGCGTGACGGTCGCCGACTCCGTCCGCCCGGTCGCGCTGTTCGAGTCCGGCATCCGCCCGCGCTACTACCTGCCGCTGACCGACGTGCGGACAGAACTGCTGGTGCCTTCCGACTCCGCGACCCACTGCCCCTACAAGGGCACCGCCGGCTACTTCTCCGTCCAGGTCAACGACAAGATCCACGAGGACGTCGTCTGGCTCTACCGCACCCCGCTGCCCGAGAGCATCCGCATCGCCGGCCTGGTCTGCTTCTACGACGAGAAGGTCGACGTCTTCGTCGACGGGACACACACCTGACGAGAGGTCCGCTCTCGTTTCACGGACAGCGATCGTGGCCGAGCGAGTGCCTCCGGCGCGAACGTCCCGCTCGTCGGTTCAGTGGAGGCGCGCGGCGCGGAGGGTGCGACGGCATTCCTGATCCGCGGCGCGTGTCGTCTCGGGCAGCCGGAAGCGCGGCGTGAGGGCGAGGACGTGATCGCAGGCCTGGTCGAGGCCGATCCGGTGGCCGACGGAGACGTAGACCTCCCTGACACCGTCACGGGTGCGGAGCGCACGGCCGACCACGTCGCCGTCGAGGAGAAGCGGCGAGCCGCTGCCCCGGGCGGGCGCGGGCGGCTCCGCGATGCCGACGAACGAGGTCTTGGCCACCCCGAAGGTCGGCCGGCCGGTCAGGACGCCGACATGGCAGGCCAGGCCGAACCTGCGCGGATGGGCCAGACCGTACCCGTCGCACACCACCAGATCCGGGCAGACCTCGGCGGGTAGCTGGTTCCAGGCTGCCAGCAGGGTCGGCAGCTCCCGAAAGGCCAGCAGCCCCGGCAGGTAGGGGAAGGTAGCCCGCCCGACAGCTGTCGCCGACGCCACGATGTGGTGTGAGCTGGCGTCGAGTACGACGACGGCACCGGCAACGAGATCGGAATCGGTGTCGTAGGCGACGTCCACCCCGGCCACTGTGGTCACGCTGGCCGGGCCGGTGGAGGTGAGGTCGAGCCGCGTGCGCAGCAGTTCCTGCATGCGTTCCGCCTCCGCCACCGTCGTCGGCCACCGCGGTTGCGTGATGGGCGGACGTGCATCCGGCCTGATGTTCATCGCCTCACGCCTCGGGTCACGCCTCGGGGCGGAGCATGCGGGTGCGGCGGGCGACAGCCATGTTCGGGGTCTGGACATAGGCGTTGCCGACCGGGAGCTGCTCGAGTTCCTCGGAGAGGTCCTTGCTGGTGCGGGTGCGCAGGAATCCGGCTGCCTTGCGGGACTGGGGATAGTTGATCCGGTAGATGATTTTGGTGCCGGCGTTGGCGAGGACGTCGGGGTGGAAGTCGTCGAGGCCCTGGCTGGCGACGATGACCGCGACGCCGAACTTGCGGCCTTCCTTCATCAGCCGGGGCAGGGTCGCATCCCTGGCGAGCCGGTGTGCCTCGTCGAGGACGATCGCGAGCCGCAGTTCCCCGGTCTGGCCCCAGGTGAACATGTCCTTGTAGATCTTGCGGAGCAGGAACGCGCCGGCGGCGACCTGCGCCTGTTCCACTTCGGCGAAGCCGTGCAGGTCGACCACCAGGCCGTCCCGGATCAGATCCTGGGCCGTCTCCCCGGTGTTGTCGGTGAACAGGCCGTATTCGAGCAGGGGGCGGCAGCGGGCGAGAACGTTCGCCACACCACGTTCCTTCTCCAGGGCCACGATGGCGTCACGCACCTCGTCAAGGGTCGGGATGCCCTGCGACGGCGTGAGCTGGCCGTGACCGTGCGCTTCATAACGGCTGATCAGAGCCTGGTAGACGACGTCGCGTTGGATGTCGCCCAGTCCGCAGACGTAGGCGAAGATCTCCGAGATGGACAGCGCGTTCATCTTGTACGCGTGTCGTCCGCCGGTTTCGGTCAGCTCGAACGGTGAGAAGGGCAACCCGGCCGCTGCGTCCTGCACCCGCAGTGACTGAGGGCGGCGTGGGTCGGAGCTGAACTGGCCGTGGAAATCGATGACCAGCGCGGGCAGGCCACCCTCGGCGGCGCCCTGCAGCAGCCGGATCGTCGTCTCGGACTTCCCCTGCCCGGGAATCCCGAGGATGAACAGGTGGGGGCTGCCGATCGTGGCAGCTTCCCAGACCACGTCCTCCTCCGGAGGCAGTGTTCGTCCGACCGGCACCCGGACGACTTCCGGTGCGCCCGAAGGCGCGCGGCGCACGGACACTCCACCGGTATCCGGGGTGAGCGTCGGGCTGGACGTCTCACCGGCGACCGGCGACGCGCCGGAAACCTCAGGGGATTCAGGAAGCTCAAGGGGCTCAGGAAGCCCAGCAGGTTCAGGAAGCTTGGCTGCGGGCGGCTGGCCCGCGGGTTGACGTGGTATGTCACGCCGACGCCTGACCACGGTGGCAGCCGTGCCGTCCGTGTCCGGGGCAGGGATGCCGGCGGTCAGGGCAGGGATGCCGGCGGTCAGGGCAGGGATGCCGGCGGTCGGGGCAGGGATGTCGGCGGCGGGGGTCTCGACCCCGAGGGTCGCGGCGGTCAGCGTGTGGATGCGTGTCTCGCCCATGGTGAACTCGTCCACGCCGTCGCCCTGTTGAACGAGGATGTAACCGCTCTGCTGGTAGGAGACCGACGGATCGGCGATGTCGAGCCGGTCGATGCCTTCCTGCATCCGGCCGAAGGTGACCGCGTTGGTGACCAGTCCGCGCCGCGCCGCGCGCCGCAGGTAGTACCGCAGCAGGGTGGCGAGCCGGGTCCGTTGCAGCGGCTGGTCGATGCGCGCCGGATCGGCGAAGAACAGCCGTCGGACGACGTCGATGCTCGCCCTGACCTGGGCGTCGATACCGCGGGCGAGGTCTTCGCTGTCGAGCATCCCGCGCGATTTCACCTCGACGGCCTCGATGTGCAGCCGACGCCCCGGGAAGCGCACCAGCAGCAGATCGCAGCGTCGCGCTTTCTCGCCGTAGGAGCCGCCGCGGTGGGCGCGCGGCCCGAACAGGTCGAGGTGCGCATCGATCGGGATGACGATCGTGTCGGCGAGCTCGCCGCGGCGGCGCAGGTGGGAGACGACGGCGGCGAGCGCGACCGCCTCCTTGGCGCGTTTGTCGTTGCCGGTCGCGGCGAGGATCAGCCGGCCGGAGACGAGGAGCAGCTCGTCGACGACCGAGGACACCGACTCACCGGGCCGGTCGAAACCGAGTTCGGTCATCGCCTGCAGGAACATCTTCTCGACGTCGGCCCGGTGCGCCGTGGTGATGGCCAGCTGGTGGCCGAGGCCGTCGAGGAACTCGGGCGCGTAGTCGAGGATGTAGCGCCGCCCGTCGAAGGCGCGCCGCGACGGGTCGTCGAAAAGATCCAGGCCGAGGAAACGGTCCAGGACGACGACCCAGTCGCACCGGTCATGCGCGAGGTCGAGCACCCGCCGGGTGTCGCCGTCGACCTGGACCCGGATCCGCGCCGTCCGCACAGCCCGGTCATCCCTCGTCAGGTCGGCCGGGTCAGCGCTGTGCGCCGCGCGGTCACCGGTCGTCGTCTCGTCCCCGTCGGCAGTGAACAGGCTTGAGACGGTTTCGGCGAAGCGGCGGTGCAGGTCGGTGACGGGTGTCGAGTCCGCGCCGCGCGCCGTGGGGAACTCGATTCCCACGTCCCAGGCGAGCTCGGCGGGGTCGCGCCGGGTGACCAGCTGGGTGATGAGTCCGCGGAAGGAGACGCTGCCCCCGCTGGATTCGGCGACGCTCATGTGCAGTTGGGGACGGCTGACATCGGCGAGCACCGCCAGATGGGCGTCTCGGGCCGCTTCGATCGCATCCAGGGGGGCTGCGGAGATTTCCAACGCCGGGTCGAGAAAGCCGCGGTCGAGGAGGCCGCGGCCCGGCCGGGTGTGGGTGCGGTTGTCGGCGATGTCGCGCTGCAGCTGGCGCAGGCCGGGCAGCGGGTTCGTCTCCGAGGCACCTTCGCCGAACACCTCGATCCAGATGTGTGGCGCGGTGACAGCTTCGTCCTCGCCAAGCTCTCGCACGGTGCCGGTGCCGGTGCCGGCAGTGTCGCCGACGTCGGCCGGGTCGCCGGTGTCGGCGGTGACGACGCGCAGGGCCTCGCCGAGGAACTCGCCGCTGCCCGGGTTGGTCGCCAGGATCCGCAGTCGCTCGGGGCTGCGGTGGGTGTTCCGGTAGAGCCGGATGCGGTCGGCGAGCCGGGCGGGTGGTACCTCGCCGATGCTGGCGTCGGCGCTCGGCAGGCCGAGCACGGTCACCGTCTCGCTGACGGCCGTCGCCGGGTCGGCCTCGTCGACGGGCAGGTACAGCCCGTAGAGCAGCCGCAGGTTCTGCGCGAACACGTAGGGCGCGCCGTCCGCGCCGGCGAGCAGGAACGGCAGCCGGGCGGGCGACAGCGTGGCGAGCAGGTCGAGGTCGGCGTCGTCGCGGCGGTCCTTCGCCGCCAGGGTCCGCAGTTTCGTGCGCCACTGCTCCAGCTCGGCGTGGTAGCCGAGGTACCAGGCGACTCGCAGTGGATGCGTGGGCAGCATGATCAGCGCATCCACCGGGTGCCGCCGCCCGAGGCGGATGCGCAGCCGGAGGGTGTCGATCGAGGTGAGTACCCGCAGGTCGGTGGTGCCGGAGTCGCGGCGCAGGATTCGTCCGTAGGCGGCGGTGTACTTCGCCCCCAGCGCGGCCAGCTCGTCGGAGATGGTGGCGACTTCGAGCAGGCCGCGGCCGGGCTGGGCCCGGACCGCTTCGAAGAAGTCGCGGCGGGCGCCGAGGAACGCCCGGCCCGCGCCCGCCGGCCAGTCGGGGCCGGCCGCGGTGGCTTTCGCTGCGGCGAACAGCTGGCCGGCACCCACGTCGGCTTCGTAGCGGCCGACGGTGTCCGGCTCGGCGAGCACGCGCGCGGACAGATCGCGCAGTGGTGCGCTGACGCCGATCCGGGTGAGCTGCGTCTTGCCGCCCCTGCCGAAACGCAGCTGCAGGTATGCCAGGTCCGCGGTCTGCCAGCCTTCGGACGTCTCGATGTCGGTGTCCGCGCCGGCCTGTTCGGCACGGAGCCGCGCCACCGGTAGGGAGACGGCGGTGTCACGCCGGGTGGCGGTGCTTTCCGGCGGCGGCGCGTCGTCGAGTGCGAACTCTTTGCTGGTGGCCTGGGCGAGGTTGCCGTCGCGGAGCCGCAGCACCTGGTTGTTGCGGTCCAGGGCGCTGACGCGGACGGTCACCAACGCCGGTACTCGTTCGGCGCCTTCGGTGTCGACGTTCACTGTCAGTCGATGGCTGTGCTTGCTGCCGGCGACCTTCGCCGCGGGCAGGGTGACGTCGAAGTCGGTTTCGGCGCCGTAGAACTCCTCCGACGGGATGATCTCCACCTGCCAGCGGGCCACGTCTTTCGGTTTGACGGGCTCCGTCGTCCAGGTGATCTTCACGAAACCGCCGCGGGCCGAGCAGGTGGGGGCCCCGCCGTCCGCGCCGGCACGCAGGCCGGTGCTCGCCGCGATGATCCCTTCGGCGTTGGCGAACGGCTCGACCTGCAGGGCCGTCAGGTCGCTGTCGGTGGGGAGGTCCAGCGGCCAGCGGTTGAAGGCCAGGTCCGCGTTGTCGTCGGCGGCCAGGTCGCGCAGCCACGCACGTTCGGACAGGCGCGGCAACGCGACGAGGTACCGCTCGATCTCGCGGTAGCGCTCAGCGTCCTGGCGCAGCGGGCAGTCCGTGAGCCGGGTGCGTGCGTCCGTCTGCGAGCGGGCCGGTTTGACGAGCTCTTTGACGCACTGGGCGTTCGCGGGGAGCCGGGAGACGAACGACGCGCCGCCCTGGTCCGGGATCAGGCCGAACAGGTACAGGTGCGTTCCGGCGACGTGCTTCGCGGCGGCGAGGCCACCCGCGACCGGGTCGGCCGCGGTGGCGCCGACGGCGAGCAGGTACTCGGCGCGGGCCTGGCGTGAGCGCGGGAACGCAGTGCCGCGGGCCGTCGCCTGGACTTCGGCGAACAGGTCGCGCAGGGGCCGGTCGAGCTGCTGCAACGCGTCCCGGACGATTTTCGCGAACAGCTCCTCGATGTCGATCGACTCGAACGAGTTGTCCAGGCTGCTGGCTGCCGGGCTGTCGGTGCCCGCGGGCACGAGCAGCAGAAGCGCGGTCGATTTGCGGTTACGGAGTTCGATCGCTCGTTCGGGAGAGACCACGGCGTCGGCGGCACTGGCGTCGGCGCCGAGGACGGCGACCACACAGCCGCCGGCTGTCGCGGTCTCGGCAGTCCCCACGGTTTCGGCGGTCTCGGCGGTCTCGGCGAGCGCCGCGAGCGCCGCGTCGCGTACCGCGTGGCAGTCGGCGACCCGCAGGTGATCGAGCCGTAGGCAGCGGCCGGGAGGCGCGTCCCGCAGGAAGTCGCTCACCACCCGGTGGGCGACCCGGGTGGCCAGCAGGGGGCTGAGGTCGGTCATCGCCGTGCTCCGGCAAGAGGGTTGATGACGTACTGGGCGTTGAAGTCGTCGGCGAGGTCGGCGAAGAAGCCCATCTGATGCAGCCGGCCGGTGAAGGCGGCCAGGTTCTGGCTCGCGACGGCCCGGGAGGACGCGTCGTCGCGTGCGGCGGGTGGGCGGTGGATCAGCAGGCCCCAGCGGTGTTCGAGGGTGTCGAGCAGGTCGGCCAGGCGCATCCGGGGTGCCGGCGCGCCCGTCTCCCGGTCCATCAGGGTGGTCAGCAGCATGGTGGTGAGCAGTTCGTCGGTCATCGCGTACCGCCACGCCCGCCGGCCGTGCAGGTTTCCGCGCAGCAGCCCGGCCTGTTTGCGCAGGCCGCCGGTGTTCCACAGCCAGCTTCCGGCGCTGGTCACGGCTTTCGACGCCTGGGACTGCCGGATCGCCGCGAGCAGGAGGTCCAGCTGTGACCCACCGGGCGCGAGGCTCGCCAGCTCCGCCCTGGCCTCGTCCTCGGACATCCGCAGCTCGGCGCGGGTCGTGTCGATGATCCGTTCGAGGTCCAGGCCGGCGCGCCACTCGACGTACTCCAGGTCACGGATTCCGACCAGGGCGACAAGCCAGTCCGGGCCACGCCGGCCCTCCACGTACGGGCGGAGCTTCTGCTCGCTGCTCGCATACCGGTCGAGGGTCTTGAGCAGGATCATGTTCTCGAAGTAGGCGGGCAGCCGTTCGAGGTCCCGGGCGACGCACTCGCCGGCCAGCCGGTCGGAGTCGCCGCCGGTCTGGCGGGTGAAGTCGACGTAGATCTCGGTGCGGGCGGGACGCAGATCGCGGCTGAGGTCGGCCGGCAGCGGCCGGGCCGCACCGTTCCCCCCGTTCCCCCTGTTTCCGCCGTTCCCGCCGGCCCCTCCGTTCCCGCCGCGGCACAGCTCACCGACCACACTGAACAACCGCAGTGTCATGGTGAACAGGCCGATGTTGAGCAGCGCGGCCAGGTGACGCGCCAGCGCGATCGTGGGCAGCCGGTTGCGGTAGACGGTCAGGAAGTCGAGCAGCAGGTCGCCGAGGGAGATCATCAACCCGGGCATGACCGGGCTCCAGTCCAGTTCGGTGCGGCGGGTCAGCACCTTGCCGGGTTGGAAGCCCTCCAGGTAGTAGAGGCTGAGCAGCACGTTCGCGTCGAGGTCGTCGGCCTTCCCGTCGAAGGCCGGGACGAACTGCGCATCGATGGCGACGCCGCGGCCGAACGCCTCCCGGAACAGCCGTTGCAGCGTCCGCTCCGGGTCGGTGGCGCCACGGCGAAGCAGCGCCTCCTTCAGCAGGCGATAGACGACCAGGTGCACCTTGCGGTGCCGGGTGCCTTCGACCGGCAGGCCGGCGCGGTAGGCGCCGATGTGGATCGGTTGGACGGCGGCCAGCTGGACGTCCCGGTGGCTTCGGCCGATGTGACCGAGTCGGACCACGCTGCTGTCGACCCACTGTTTCAGCACCGCTCGGCCGTGCTCGTCGTCGAAGCCGTGCAGGTTCGGATGGGCGGCGAGCGCCTCGATGTATCGATCCGGATCCGCCGGGTCGGCGTTCGACCGGGCCAGCCGGCGGCCCTTCGTCTCCACCATTTCGAACAGCACCGGCAGGAACCGGTCGACGTCGAAGTCGTTCAGCTCGACGCCGGTCAGCTTGTCGAACTGGTAGGAGCGCAGCTCCTTGGGGATACGCAGTGTCATCGGACGTCCCGCAGCAGCTCGATGGTCGTTCCGGTCACTTTGATGACGTTCCGCCGGCCGTCAGGCTCGATGATGATCACCTGGCTGGCGGGTTGGAGGGTGAGGCCGGCGCGGAACAGGCCCAGCTCCTCCAGCAGCGGTGCGACTTCGGGGTTCGTCGGCAGGAAGCCGGCGTTCGCGCGCATCAGCAGTTCGAACAGGTCGACGTCGACCGGCAGGCTCACCTGCCCGGAACGATGACGGAGCATGACGATGTCGGCCGCCGTCTCGACGAACCGGTCGTCGACATCCGCCACGACTACGTCGAACTCGTCGGTGGGCAGGACTTTGACGACCGCGCCGCCGTCTTCGGCGGGCTCGCCTACCGAGACCGCGACCCCGTCACCGTCGTAGCCGACCGGTCCGATGCAGCGCGACAGGCCGCGCAGCAGCTTCACCACCACCGCGACCCGGCGCTCCGTGGGGGTCGGCTTGGAGAGCAGGGCGCGGAACTCGTCGAGGTGTTGATACGGGCCGAGGTGGTCGACGGCGGCGAGCTCCGCGTCGGTCGCGCTGAAGTAGCGCAGCCGCTTGGCTCGGGCCACGTCCGCCGGGGAACGTGTGCCCGGTGCCAGCCACCGCTCCACCCGCGGTGCCGGCACCTGCGCCGGGTCCAGGCTGCGCCACTCGTCGAGCAGCCGGTCGTGCCCGGCGCGGGCGTCGAACGCGGCCGCGCTGAAATGCCGCTCCGGGCGGGCCGGGGTGCCGAATCCGTCACCGAACTCGGCGTGGACGTCGGCGCACCCCAGGTCGACGGTCACCAGGTAGGCGAGCGCCGAACGCAGGTCACGGATGGTGGGGCGGCGGCCGCGGCGCAGGTGCGAGGTGAGTACCAGCCGGTGCAGCCGCTCCTGGACCCGCCCGTCACGCAGCCCGCGGGCGTTGGCCGCGATGGGGCAGCGGTACTCGGCCGCACAGCCGCCGCACGCCGCCCACAGCTCGTCGGTCAGCAGCGCGTCGAGCATGCGCACCGTCAGCGAGCCCGCGGCCAGGCCCACCGACGCCATCGACCGTCCCTTGAGATCGATCCGCAGCACACCCGCGGCGTCCCCGGTTCCCCCGGCATCATCGGGGCCGGCATCACCTCCACCACCGAGCAGCTGGGCGATCTCGGGGTAGCGGGGGGCCTCACGGTCGAAGAAGTCGAGCAGGCGGCCGTCGTTCGCCGCCAGCAGCGCGGTGTAGCGACCGGCTCTCGCCTGATCGTTGAGCGGGTCGAGCGCACGACGCAGCAGCTGGTCGGCGGAGATGCCCTCATGCGATTCGCTGGCGTCGTAGACCGAGGCGAACTCGTGCCCGTCGAGCGTCATCCGCCAGCCGGCCGCGTCGCTTTCCAGGACGTGCGCGCCGCGGCGCCGCAGCTCGACGCCGAGCCGTTCCAGGAAGGCCGTCTTCCCGTCGCCCGGGTTGCCGCTGAAGACGACCAGCCGGGGCCGATGGCCGATGATCCGCGGCATCAGCTTGTCGTCGAGGCGGGTCGGGATGTAGGTCTGGTCGGCGAACTCCGAGTCCAGGCCCCGGTTACCCCGGTTACCGAGTCTGCTGTTGCGGAACAGCTGGCGGATCTCGTCCACGGCGGGGTTGACGACCAGCTCACGCTGCGCCTGGTCCGCGGGTGTCCCCACCCGTGTCACCCGCACCGTCGCTGCCGGCGCCGGCGTCGGCATTGGCGTTGGCGTCGGCGTCGGCGTCGGCATTGGCTTCGGCGCGGGGGGCGAGGCCTGCGGGGTGCCCGACCCGGAGAAGGTCAGCCGTACGGCCGCCGTGCTCCGCGCCGGCGACGTCGGCTCGGCCGGCGGCCCCGCAAGGTCCGACTGCTGGGACGCCGGCTGCTGGGATGAGGCCGGCAGCTCCGACGGGGACGGCAGCTCCGACGGGGGCGGTGGGGACGGCGGCTCGCACGCGGCCTCGACGGCGTCGCGGAACGCGGCCGCGGACGGGAACCTGGTCGCCGGGTCCGGGTGGCTGGCGCGGGCCAGCACGTCCAGGAACATGGTGCCGGCGGTGCCCGCCGCCGCGATCTCCTCCGGTGACGGGGCGACGAGGAGGTACTTGTTGCGCTGCGGTCCGTCGACCGCGTAGGGCAGGCGGCCGACGAGCGCCTCGAAGACCAGCACCGCCAGCGAGTACAGGTCCGCCGCCGGCGACCAGGCGCCGTCCGCCGCGATCTCCGGCGCCTGGTAGGGCAGCGTGCCGACCAGGCTGTGCGCCTCACCCTCCGCGCGGGAGGCCACCCCGAAGTCGATCAGTGTCGCCCGGTCGTCCGCGTCGACGATGATGTTGTTCGGGGAGAGGTCGCGGTGCAGCACGTCACGGTGGTGGGCGTACGCGAGCGCGTCGAGGATGTCGGCGAGGATCCGGCGGGCGGCGCCGAGACTGCCGCGCAGCCGGGGCGCGAGCTGGGCGACGGTGCGGCCCTCGACGTACTCGGCGATCAGCGCCGGGCCGGGCGGTTCGAGCAGGTAGTCGTGCACCCGGACGATCCGGTCGTGCTTGAGCTTGTGCAGCAGGACGAACTCGCCGCGCAGATTGTCCACCAGCTCGGCCGACTTCATGATCTTGAGCGTGTGGTGGACGTCGAACGCCCGGTCGAGCATGAGCCAGGTGGTGGCGGTGGCACCGTCGCCGAGCTGGCGCACCAGCTCGTACTTTCCGATCTTCACGCCTGGTGCGGGGCGCACCAGGCGCTTGCGCTCCTCGGCCAGATGAGCGGCCAGCAGGTCCGCCACCTCGCGGGCCGACGGGCGGTCCTGCGGCATCGCGGCGAAGCACTCGTTCAGCACCGCGCGGACCTTGTCCGGCAGGGACGGCGGCGCCTGCGGCTCGCGCGGCGGGTCGGACTGGCGCAGCTCCCACCAGCCGAGCAGGCACAGCGCCAGCGAGTAGACGTCCGACGGGTGGATGGCCAGGTGCGCGGTGCGCCGGCATTCCGGGGCCCGGAACGGCCCGCCGTCGTGGTCGACGTCGTCCGCGTCGATCACCGTGCGGGCATCCGCGATCTTCGCGATCAGGAAGTCGGTGAACACCACCCGGTTGGTCTCCGGGGTCACCAGGATCCGGCTCGGGTTCAGCGCCCGGTGGGTGATGCCCGCCGCGTGGATGTCGGCGAGCCCGGCGAACGCGTCCGCGGCGATGGTGGCGAAGGTGGCAGCCGACGGCTGCCGCCCGGCCCGGATCAGATAACGCAGCGTCTTCTGGCTCGGGCCCGGCGGACGCATCGGAGCGACCCACATCTGGTCGTCGTGGACGCCGAAGTACGGGTCGACGGGGAAGACCCGATGCAGGTGGGCGAGGCGCCGCATCGCCTCGTACTCGCGCAGGATCAGCTCGTCGCCCGCCCTGAGCTCGGCCTCGGTGAGGCCCTGGCGCTCGTAGGTGAGCAGCACCCGCACCGAGCCGTCCGGATGTCTGCCGACGTAGCGGCGGCCCCGCGGTGTCGGCTCGATGTCGCCGACGATCTCGTAGGCGCCGAGCATCTTCGGCCTCTCCGGCCGCGGCCGCAGACCGGTGACGACGGACAGGACCGCCTCGCGGAACGGGGCCAGGTCGAAGTGCGCCGCGACCGAACGGTCGATCTCGCGCAGGCGCTTCTCGCAGCCGTCGAGCCGCACGACCTGGCTCGGCGCCCGCGGATCCTCGATCTGGAAGGTGACCTCGGGTGAGGACATCACGACCAGCGAGTGGACGAGGTGCAGCTGCTTCTGGCCGGGCGGTGCGGCGCTCCTGAGCGCGGCGGTGAGCTGCCGGTCGTAGCGGGTGAGGTTGCCGGCGAGGATCCGGGCGACGCCGACGGCCTGGTTGATCGGGTTGCCCCGCTCCTCCATCGTTCTGCGCTCGTACCAGCGCTCCTCGGTGCCGATCAGGTCGACCCGCCAGGACTTCTCCTCGATGACGGTGACACTGCTCGGCCCGACCACGATGAAGTCGGAGTCACGGGTGCCCGAGCCGGCGACGAGCTGGCGTCCGCAGACGACAGTCCACCGTTCGTCCAGATGATCGCGCAGGTAGACGGCGGTCTTCTCCTCGCCCGGCCCGCTCCACGGACCATGGACGACGATCTTCGCTCCCATCACGCCCGCCCCTCACTCCGCCCGACGCCACATGCCGCGGCCTCGGGGCAGGCACGGGGGTGACGCGGTGCCCCTCGTCGTGGGATGCGGCCTGCCGTGGCGACGCAGGGCGTTGCCGCCCGAACCGTCTCCCCCACCATCGGCACTCCCGCACGCGCTGCCGCGTACGCCCACTTTTGGGCACCCTATGCCACCTTCCATACAGAGCGCGACGAAGGGGCCCCAGCCCGCTATCCGCCGCCAGCCGATAACCCTCAGCCACCCATCACTCTCCGTGCGGACAAGTTAACGTCACAAACGGGACACAGGCCGCCATAAGCCTCCAACCTGAACGGCCCACTTTCACCCTAGACATAACAATGCGTAGTAAGCACCCATCAATTGGCTACTTTCTGTACATCATCGATGTTCCCGAATGATGGCTCTATAAGGTGACTTCTCGCCCTTATGCCGCTCGCGCCTGAGGGCTTGGGGGCGAGGAGTTAGGTGACGACGTTCGCACCGGGTTCGGTGGTGGTGGTCCGGGACGAAGAATGGCTGGTCACAGGGGCTGAGCAGGGGGCGGACGGCTGGCGGCTGGAGGTGGTCGGCCTCGGCGAGCTCGTCCGGGAGACCACGGCGACCTTCTTCAGCCGGCTCGACCACATCGAGCTGCTGGACCCCCGCGAGGCGGAGCTGCTCCCCGACGGTTCTCCGCGGCACCGGCGCACCCGGCTGTGGCTGGAGGCGACCCTGCGCCGCACCCCGATGCCGGCCGGCGAGACGTCACTGACCGTGGCTGACGGGATGCTGGTGGATCGTCTCGACTACCAGCGACGGGCGGTCGCCCACGCGCTGTCCCCGGCGAACCTGCGGCCCCGGGTGCTCATCGCGGACGCCGTCGGCCTCGGCAAGACCCTGGAGATCGGGATGCTCCTCGCGGAGCTGACCCGGCGCGGGAGGGCCGACCGGGTGCTGGTGGTGACCCCGCGGCACGTGCTCGAGCAGATGCAGCACGAGCTGTGGTGCCGGTTCGGGTTGCCGCTCGTCCGGCTCGACAGCGACGGGCTGCAGCGGGTGCGGCAGAACCTGCCCGCGAGCCGGAATCCGTTCACGTTCTACCGCCGCATCATCGTCTCGATCGACACCTTGAAGTCGCCGCGTTACCGGTCCTTTCTGGAACGGCACCGCTGGGATGTCGTCGTCATCGACGAATCGCACAACCTGACGAACACCGGAACGCTGAACAACGAGCTCGCCCGGGTCCTTGCGCCGAACACGGAGGCGCTGGTCCTGGCGTCGGCGACGCCGCACAACGGGAAGAAGGAGTCGTTCGCGGAGCTGCTGCGGCTGCTCGACCCGACGGCTGTCGGCCCGGACGGCGAGTACGACGTCGCGGATGTGGAGCGGCTGTTCATCCGCCGGCACCGCCACTCCCCCGAGGTCGCCGCGGAGGTCGGCGCCGACTGGGCGCTGCGCCCCGAGCCGGTGGTGCTCCCGGTCGCCGCCTCGCCGGCGGAGGACGCGATCGCCACGGAGATCTCCCGGACCTGGCTGTACCCGCAGGGGGCGTCCCCGGTCGCGGGCCGCGGGTCGGCGCTGTTCCCGTGGACGTTGGCGAAGGCGTTCCTCTCCTCCCCCGCCGCCCTGCTGGAGACCACCGAGGCCCGCCTCAAGCGGCTCACCGCCCAGGACGGCGGCGATCACGAGCCGGAGCGGCGGGCCCTCGAACACCTGCGCGACCTCACCGAGCTGGCCCTGGCCGGGGAGAGCGCCAAGCTCACCGCGCTCGCCGAATACCTGCGCACCATCGGTGTCGGCACCCGCTCGACGACCCGCGCGGTGCTGTTCGCCGAGCGGGTCGCCACCCTGCGCTGGCTCGCCGGCGAGCTGCCCGAGCTTCTGGGCCTCGCCCGCGATCAGATCGCCGTCATGCACGGCGGCCTGCCGGACGTCGAGCAGGAGCGGATCGTCGACGACTTCAAGACGACGGCGAGCCCGGTCCGGCTGCTGATCACCGGGGACGTCGCCAGCGAGGGCGTCAACCTGCACGCGCAGTGCCACCACCTGATCCATGTCGACATCCCGTGGTCGTTGATCAGGATCGAGCAGCGCAACGGCCGGATCGACCGTTACGGGCAGAAGCATCCGCCGCAGATCACGGCGCTGGCGCTGGTGCCCTCCGACGACCGGTTCAGCGGCGACATTCGGGTGCTGCAGCGCCTGCTGGCCAAGGAGCATCTCGCCCACACCACGCTGGGTGACGCGGCGACGCTGATGCATCTGCATTCGGCGAGCGGTGAGGAGGACGCGATCCGGGACGCGCTCGCCCGCGGCCAGAACCTGGACGAGGTCGTGCCCGATCCGGGCGCGGGCCACGGAGCCGACGACTTCTTCGGCTCCTTCTTCGACGAGGATTTCGCCGCCGCCGGTGACGACCTGCCGCCGGTGCCCGCGGACCGGCCCCGCGAGTCGCTGTACCCCACCGACGCCGACTTCCTCGCCGACGCGGTCGCTGAGGTGTACAACGATCCCGCCCGCGCGCCGGACGACAAGGACCCGGCCCGCGGCGGTGTCGGCTGGAAGGTGTTCCGGGACAAGAGCCTGATCGCGCTGCGCCCGCCGCGCGACCTCCGGGTGCGCCTCGACGCGCTGCCGGCGTCGTACGTCGCCGAACGCGGGATCCGCGAGCAGCTGCTGCTCGCCGTCACGCCGTCGGTCGCGCTGGACGGCCTGCGCGCGGCCCGCGAGGGGCAGGCCGGCGGCGCCTCGGCCCAGTCGGCGCTGGTGACCGCGAGCGGGCCGAAGGGTCTCACCCCGGCGAAGCGCGCGGGACGTCCCACGAAGGCCCGTGAGGTCACCGCGCCGGCCCCGTCCACCTGGCCGGAGGCGCATTTCCTCTCCCCGCTGCACCCGGTGCTCGACTGGGCGGCGGACAAGGTGCTCGCGGCCGGCGGCCGCAATGAGGTGCCGCTGGTACGCGGGCCGGTGGACGTCCCGCGGGTGCTGGTGATCGCGACGCTGATGAACCGGCGCGGCCAGGTCGTGACCCGCCAGATGGTCTCCGTCGAGTTCCCGACCGGACGGGCCGACCTTCCGATCGCTCAGGTCGTCGAGGGGCTCGAACTGTTCGCGGGCACCGGGCTGATCCCCGGGCCCGGCGAGCGGGAACCGGCGGTGAACCCGGGTGCGGCGGCGGCCACCGACGAGCTGCGCGCGCTGGTCCCGGCCGCGATCGACGCGGCGGCCAGCACCCTCGACCTGGCCGAGGACGTCCAGCACTCCGACCTGGAACGGCGGCTGGCGGACTGGTCGAACCGGCGGACCCGCTGGCGGGAGCAGGCAGCCCAGCTGGAACTCGACATGACGGGGCCGGGGCTGGCGAAGGTCCGCCGCCTGTCGAAGCAGGTCGGCCTCGAGGAGGAGATCGCGCGCTCGCTGCGCGCCAGCCAGCGGCTGCTGCGCCCACTCGCCGTCGTGATCCCGGCGGCCACCAGCGGTTCCGGCAGCGGTTCCGGCAGCGGTTCCGGCAGCGAAAGCGACGGGGGGAACGTCTGATGCCCAGCTTCGACGCGGTGATCGTCGGCGAGTCGTGGATCTCCGAGCACTACCTGACCTCGGACGCCCGCACCGGCAGCTTCCTCGCCGAGGTGCTGGCCCTGCGCACCCGCTGGAAGGCCGAGGAGGACGACGGCCACCTCACCGCCCGCTCGGCGCTGCGCGACGCGGCGACACCGCTGGCGCGGCTGTTCGGCGGGCTGGGCGAACAGCCGTCCGACGAGGACGTGCGCGAGGTGCACCGGGAGGTGCGCCGGGCGCTGCGGCTCGACCGGGAGCCGACGCCCTGGGTATCGGACCGTTCCGGGGACGAGGTGCGGCTGCCCACCGCGGTGGTGCACCCCTCCCCCACCGGGACGGCGCTGATCATCCTGGAGGCCACCCCCGCCGGGGCCGTCGAGGACATCCTGACCACCCCCGACGCGGCCGGGCCGCGGGTCGGGCAGCTCCTCGACCCGGCGGTCGTCGACGGCAAGCCGCAGGCCTCCGTCGCGAAGGCCGTCTCCAGCGTGTTCCTGACCGACGACGCCCCGCCGCTCGTGCTGGTGCAGGCCGGTCGGTGGGTGCTGCTCGCCGAGCGGAGCCGATGGCCGGAGGGGCGCTGGCTCGCCGTCGACCTCGGTGTCGTCGTCGACCGCCGGGACGTCCGGGCGGCCGGCGAGCTGGAGCACGTCGCCGCCATGGCCGGGCCGGACCTGCTGCTGCCCGGCGACGACGGGGTGGCGCCGTGGCTGGGCCTGCTGGAGAAGTCGGTGCAGCACACCGTCGGGGTCTCCGCGGACCTGCGCGAAGGCGTCCGCCTGTCGGTGGAGATCGTCGCGAACGAGGTGGTGGCGCGGCGGCGGGCGGCCGGGCTGGACGTCCTCGACGTCGCGAACCTGGGCCGGGACCTGACCCGGCAGTCGCTGCGGTTCCTCTACCGCATCCTGTTCCTGCTGTACGCGGAGGCGTCGCCGCAGCTGGAGGTCCTGCCCGTCCAGGCTCCCGAGTACCAGGCCGGCTACGGGCTGGACCGGCTGCGCGACCTGATCCTCACCGACCTGTCGTCGGACCGGGCCCGCCGCGGCCGGCACCTCTACGAGTCGCTGCACCGCCTGTTCCTCCTCGTCGACCAGGGCCACACCACAGCTGCGGACGAGACCGCGGACGCGGGCGCGGGCGCGGAGTCAGGCGCCCCGGCCGGGGACGGGCTGGTGTTCCAGCCGCTGCGCTCCGACCTGTTCGCCGCCGACGCCACCGCGCTCATCGACGAGGTGGGCCTGGGCAACGAGGCGCTGCAGCGGGTGCTGCGCCACCTGCTGCTGACGAAGGTGAAGAAGGGCAGCGACCGCGGGTTCATCTCCTACGGCGAACTCGGCATCAACCAGCTCGGCGCCGTCTACGAAGGGCTGATGTCCTGGTCGGGAATCATCGCCGACACCGACCTGTACGAGGTCGCGAAGGGCGGCGACCCCTCCGGCGGCACCTGGCTGCTGCCCGCCGAGCGCGTCAACGACGTGCCCGCCGACTCGTTCGTCCTCGACCGCGACGAGAACACCGGCGAGCCGAAGCCGCGGCTGCACCCGCGCGGGTCGTTCGTCTACCGGCTCGCCGGTCGGGAACGGCAGCAGTCGGCGTCCTACTACACGCCGGAGGTCCTCACCCGCTCCGTCGTCCACCACGCGCTGGAGGAGCTGCTCGACCAGGACGGCGTGAAGACGCGGGCCGCGGACATCCTGACGATGACCATCTGCGAGCCGGCCCTCGGATCGGGCGCGTTCGCGATCGAGGCCGTCCGCCAGCTCGCCGCCGCCTACCTGGCCCGGGCGCAGGACGAACGCGGCGAGCGCATCCCCGCCGAGCAGTACCCGGCCGAACTGCAGCGGGTGAAGGCGTACCTGGCGCTGCACCAGGTGTACGGGGTGGACCTGAACGCCACCGCCGTCGAACTCGCCGAGGTCTCCCTGTGGCTCGACACCATGCAGGCCGGCCTGGCCGCCCCCTGGTTCGGCCTGCACCTGCGCCGCGGCAACAGCCTCATCGGCGCCCGCCGCGCCGTCTACGCCCCCGCGCTGCTGAAGAAGAAGGAATGGCTGACCACCGTTCCGACGGACATCCCCCTGCACGACCCTGAGCTGTCGGACAACTCAGTTCCTCCGACCGGTTCGGTGCCGCCGGTCGGCGCCGGCATCCACCACTTCCTGCTGCCGGCGGCGGGCTGGGGCGCGGTCGTCGACACCGCCGAGGCGAAGACGTACGCACCTGAGGCACGCGAACGGCTGCGGGCCTGGCGGGCCGGTGTGCTGCGCACCCCGGGCAAGGAGCAGCAGAACCGGCTGGCACGCCTGGCCCAGCGGGTCGAGGTGCTCTGGGAACTTTCCCGCCGCCGTCTGCAGATCGCCGAGGCCGGCATCCGCCGCGCCACCCCGGTGTGGGGCATGGACGGCTCCGCGGAACCGCCGGCCGAGCCGGTGACCCGCGAGCAGGTCGAGAAGGTTCTCAACGATCCGAACAGCGCCTACCGCCGCCTGCGCCGCGCGATGGACGCCTGGTGCGCTCTCTGGTCCTGGCCGCTGACCACCGACATTCCCGCCCCGGATCTGGACACCTGGCTCACCGGCCTGGAGGCCCTGCTCGGCAAGGCCACGAAGCCGGGACGCAACGAGAAGAACGGCCAGTCCGCCTTCGCCGACGATCTTTCGTGGGCCGGCCTCGACGACGCCGAAGAACTCGACCGCACCTTCGCCGCCGCGAGGCCCGTCGATGAGGCCCTACACGACATCCCCTGGCTCCGGGTGGCCGCGGAGATCGCCGACCGCCAAGGCTTCTTCCACTGGGAACTCGACTTCCCCCAGGTCTTCACCCGCGGCGGCTTCGACCTCCAGGCAGGAAACCCTCCCTGGGTACGCCCGGCCTGGGACGAAGCCGGCGTGCTCGCCGAGCACGACCCCTGGTGGGCTCTCGTTCCCACCGCGGCCGAGCGAGACAAGACCGAGCGCCGCAAGCGCGGCTTCCACCTGCCCGGCGCCGAGACCTGGTACCTCGACCAGCGCACAGAACAGGCCGGCCTCAACGCCCACCTCGGCAGCCCGGTCGACCGCCCCCTCCTCCACGGCCTCCAGCCCGACCTCTACCGCTGCTTCATGGACCGCACCTGGCGCTCCATGCACCGAGCCGGAATCATCTCCCTCATCCACCCAGAATCACACTTCACTGAACTACGGGCAGCAGCCCTCCGAAAAGAAACATACAGAAGATTTCGCCGTCATTGGCAGTATCGTAACGAACGAAAAATATTCACCGAAATTAAAGACACACGAACATTTGGGATACACGTATACGGTACCCAAAAAGAAAATATCAACTTCCTTCAAGCTAACTGGATATACGAACCATCAACAGTCGACAGATCATTCACGCATGATGGATCTGGCCAGGAGCCGGGAGTCAAAGACGCGACTGGAAAATGGGACACCCGGCCCCACCGATCCCGGATCACGAAGGTCGACAGGGAGACGCTCCAGACCTGGGCGGATCTGCTGGACGAGCCCGAGACACCGTACGACCAGGCCAGGATGCTATTCCCGATCAACGCCGCCAGCGCAGCCGTCCTCGCGAGGCTCGCCCACGCTCCACGCCTCGGCGATCTCGAAATCTCTTGGACACGAGGCTGGGAAGAAGACAGGGATCGAAAACTAGGCTTTTTTGAGCGCCGCCCGACCGTACCGTCGACGTGGTCGGACGTGATCCTACAGGGCCCGCACATGACTGTGGCGACACCGATCGCGCAACAACCAAACGCGACAGCGAAGAGCAACGTGGATAACGCACCCATCGACCCGGAGAAAATCACCGAGGATTTCATTCCAAGAACCACCTACCAGCGAGCCAGACCCGCCGTCGAGTACCGCGCCGCCTATCCCCAGTGGGACGGTCGGCCGAGTGGCGAAAGCTACCGGCTGGCCTGGCGGGAGATGGCAGACTCCGCGACCGTACGCACCCTCCAGCCCGCCCTCCTGTCCCCGGGCCCGACTCACGTCCATGCCGTGAACAGCATCTCCACCCCGGATCATCGTGATCTTGTGGTGGCCACCGGGACGGCGTCCTCTCTGATCGCCGACTTCTTCATCAAGAACGGGAGCTCCAGCCACATCCAGCTTTCGACGATGACGAAGCTGCCGCACGTGCGCGGACATGCGCTGGAAGCAGAGTTGGTACTGCGGACGTTGCGGTTGAACTGTCTGGTGCGGCCGTATGCGCCGCTGTGGGGGGAGCTTTGGGCGCCTGCGTGGCGGGAGGACCGGTGGGTGCCTGGGGTTGGGGTGGCCTACCGGGATCGGGCGGAGATCGGGGAGGTCTCGGCGGAGTGGGAGTGGGCCACGCCGTTGCGGCGGGCGGCGGATCGGCGGCAGGCGTTGGTGGAGATCGACGCAATCGTGGCCATCATGCTCGGGCTGACTGCTGACGAGCTGGTCACCGTCTACCGGACGCAGTTCCCTGTGCTGCAGGATTACGAGCGCAAGGCGCGGTACGACTCGTTCGGGCGGCAGCTGCCGGCTGATCTGGCCAAGCAGCTCGACAAGGCGACCGCGGCCGGGGAGCGGGTCCACACGCTCAACGGGCCCGACCGGAACTACGCCGGGCCGTTCAGCGGGGTGAACCGGGAGACCGACCTGCGCATCGCGCACGAGCACTTCAGCCGGCTGACCGCCGAGCGGGAGGCGAAGAAGGCGCAGGCCGAGGCACACGGGCAGCTGCCCGGATGACCGCCCCGCTGCTGCCGTCCTTGCAGGCGGCTGACCTGCGCCGTGCCCTGACGGACTATCTGGCGACCACGTTCGCGCTGACCGACGACGACGTCCGTGCCGCGTTGACGACGTTCCTCGGTGACCCGGAGGAGGGTATTTTCCGCGGTCCGTACGCCCGGCTGCGGTTGCCGTTCCGGCCGGCGGACGGGGCGTGGGCGGAGCCGCTGGACTGGTGGCCGCGGGATTTCGTCCCGTATGTGCATCAGGCGCAGGCGTTCGAGCGGCTGTCGTCGAAGCACGGGCGGCCGCGGCCGACGATCGTCACGACGGGTACCGGGTCGGGTAAGACGGAGGCGTTCCTCGTCCCGATCATCGATCATGCGCTGCGGATGCGGCGGCAGGGGCAGCGCGGGGTGAAGGCGCTGATCCTCTACCCGATGAACGCGCTGGCGAACGACCAGGCGGGCCGGCTCGCCGGGATGCTGGTCGGTGATCCGCGCCTCGGCGGGCTGACCGCCGGCATCTACACCGGGGAGCAGCAGGGCCAGCGCACGCAGGTCAGCCAGGCGGGCCTGATCACCTCCCGGGAGGTGATGCGCTCCGATCCGCCGGACATCCTGCTGACGAACTACAAGATGCTCGACCACCTGCTGCTGCGTGCCAACGACCGCGGCCTGTGGGACGGCGCGCAGGCGTCCCTCGCCTACGTGTGCCTGGACGAGTTCCACACCTACGACGGCGCGCAGGGCACCGATGTGGCGATGCTGCTGCGCCGGCTCGGGTCGATGCTGGGTGTGGCGCGGCCCGGTGCGCCCCTGGGTGACGTGGTGCCGGTCGCCACCTCCGCGACGCTCGGCGCCGACAGCGCCGCAGAAACGGATGACGCCGAGAACGCGGACGACGCCGCGCCGGAAGGCGAGCGCGAGGACGGCGGGGCGGACGGGTCGTTCGCCGCGATGCGGGTGTTCGCCGAGACTGTCTTCGGCCGCCGGTTCGAGGCGGACGCGGTGGTGGTCGAGCAGCGGATGGCGCCGGACGACTGGCGCCGCGAGCACAGCCGCCCGACGCCCGACGTGTCGATCCGGCGGCTGCCGGATACCCGGCTGCTCGCCGAAACTGTCCGCGCGGCCGTTGCGGAGGGCCCGGAGCAGGTCGCCGACGCGCTGCTCGGTGCGCTGGTCGCCCGGGACGGCGACGGGGCCGAGTTCGCCGCCGCCGAGATCCGCCGGCTGCGCCGCGGTGACCGGCTTCCCGCCGTCCTGGCGGCGCATCCGCTGACCGAGGGGCTGCTCGCCGCGGCGCTGCGTCCGACGTCGATGCGGGACATCGCGAGGGAGATGCTGCCCGACGACACCAGCCCGGGGCGGGCGGACGGGATGGCCGTCGTCGAGGCCTACCTCGGGCTGCTCTCCCAGGCCCGGGCGCGGGCGAACGCTGAGCCGGCGGTGGGCCGCCGGCTGCTGGGGGTGGACACGCAGCTGTGGGTGCGGGAGGTGACCCGCATCGACCGGCGGGTGTCGCCCACCGCGGCGTTCCGCTGGTCGGACGACGGGGCGCACGCCGATCTCGACCTGTACCTGCCGGCGTTGTACTGCCGGCACTGCGGCCGGGCCGGGTGGGGGGCGCTGCGCACCCTGGTGGGGCGGGCGATCGACTCCTCGGAGACGACTGTCCGGCGGGCCTCGCGGGCCGGTGACCAGCGCTTCCGGGCGCTGCTGCACGCCCCGGGAGAGGCCGCCGCCGTGATCGCCGCCGCCGACACCGCCGATGCCGACACCGCCGCCGACCCCGCCGGCACCGCCTATGCCCACACCGTGGAAGCGGCCGGAACGGCCGGCGGGACAGCCGCCGAGGCAGCGGGTGGCGGCGGGGCGACGTCCGTCGAGGGCCTGCTGTGGCTGGACACGTCGACGCTGATTCTCACCGCGCAGCCGGCGGCCGACGGGGAGCCGGACGAGAGCACCCACATCCCGGTGCTGACCGCCTGGGATGACGACACCGGGGCGCGGGCGCAGACCTGCCCGTCGTGCCGGCAGCCGGACGGCATCCGCTTCCTCGGCAGCGGGGTGTCGACGCTGACGTCGGTGACGCTGTCCGCGCTGTTCGGGTCGGCGCATCTGGACAGCGCGGAGAAGAAGACGCTGCTGTTCACCGACAGTGTGCAGGACGCGGCGCACACGGCGGGGTTCGTCCAGGCCCGGTCGCATGCGCTGAGCCTGCGGGCGGCGCTGTTCGACACGATCGAGCACGGCGGGCCGCTGGCCGTCGCCGACCTGGCCCGGGAGGCGATGGAGCGGGCCGGGGACGACCCGGTGCGCCGCTACCGGCTGGTGCCGCCCGCGCTGGCGGAGTGGGCGGCGTTCCGCGGCTACTGGCAGCCGGGCGGCGGGAGATCGGAGCAGAACCGGGCCCGGCAGTTCGTCGAGCGGCGCCTCGCGTTCGACGCGGCGCTGGAGTTCGGGCTCAACGCCCGCACCGGGCGCACCCTGGAGCTGACCGGGGCGGCCGTCGCCGAGGTCGACACCGGCCACGGTGAGGCGCTGGCCCGGGTGGCGGGCCGGGCGGTGGCGCGGGCCCGCCAGCAGCATTCGCTGTCGGCGGAGAACGACGAGGCGCTCGGTGCGGCACTCGACGACGCCCAGCTGGTGGCGTGGGCGCGGGGTGTGCTGGAGCGGGTCCGGGTGCAGGGCGGGATCTGGCATCGCTGGCTGGAGTCGTTCGTCGAACATGACGGCAACCGCTGGTTCCTCACCGGGGGCCGGCGCGCGGCGCGCGGTGAGGGGCTGCCGGCGTTCCCGCCGGGCCGGCCGGCGCCGACGTTCCCGACGACGGGGCGGACCTCCGAGCGGACGGCGACGTTCGACAGCATCACCGGGCCGGTCTCCTGGTATGCCCGCTGGGCGCAACGCCAGCTGCGCTTGACGGCACGCGACGGCGGGCTGGTGACCCGGGCGCTGCTGGAGGAGATGGCCGACGCGGGCTGGCTGTCGCGGCGGCGCACGGAGACGAACGCGACGGTCTTCCTGCTCGACCCGGCGCAGGTCGTGGTCAGCGCGGCCGACTCGGACGGGCTCGCGGCGGGGGCGCTGGCGCTGCGCTGCGACGTCTGCCAGACGCTCACCCCGGGCACCCGGCGCACCGTCGACGACCTGGCGGACGCCGCCTGCCTGCGCCAGGCCTGCCCGGGTCACCTGCGCCGGGCCCCGCGCGGCGACGACTACTACCGGCACCTGTACCGCAGCGTCGACATGCGCCGGGTGGTGGCGCACGAGCACACCTCGCTGCTGCCGGACGACGTCCGCCTCGACGTGGAGCGGCAGTTCCGCGAGGGTGGCGGGCCGGCGGTGCCGAACGTGCTGGCGGCGACGCCGACGCTGGAGCTGGGCATCGACATCGGCGACCTGTCGACGGTGATGCTCGGGTCGCTGCCGCGCACCGTCGCCTCCTATGTGCAGCGGGTCGGGCGGGCCGGGCGGCTGACGGGGAACGCGCTGGTCCTGGCCTATGTGAAGGGCCGGGGGCACGACACACAGCGCCTCGCCGACCCGCTGGCGCTCATCGACGGCGATGTCCGGCCGCCGGCGACCTACCTGGACGCGGTGGAGATCCTGGAACGCCAGTACGTGGCCTGGCTGGTGGACCGGCGTTCCCGCGCCGGCGCCCAGGATCCGCAGACCGCCGCCGGGGTGTTCCCCGAAGCGGGCTGGGCACCGGGCACCTGGCTCGGCGACCTGCTCGCCGACGCCGAGGCGAACGCGGCGGCCTACACCGACGAGTTCCTGGCCCTGTTCGGCGCGGCCGTGCGCCAGGACACCGCCGACCATCTGCGCACCTGGGCCGGTGCGGCCCCGGGCGTGCCCTCGGTGCCGGAGAGGACCGCCCCGGAGACGACTGCCCTGGAGACGACCGAGCCGGCCGACGGACCAGCCGACGAAGCGGCCGACGAAGCGGTCTCCGGGCTGGCGAGGCTGCTGCGGCGGGCGGCGGTCGAGTACCGGCGGGAGGCCGACGAGCTGAGCCATCGGCGGGGTGCGCTGCAGGACAGCCTGCCCGAGCTGGCCGCCGCCGCGAACCGCCCGACCGCCACCGCCGACGACGTCACCGCGCACCGGCTGGCCAAGGCCGAGCTGCGGTTCCTGCGCGACCGGCGGCAGGCGCTGGGCACCCAGTTCTGGGTCGGCGCGCTGGAGGAACGCGGGGTGCTGCCGAACTACACCCTGCTCGACGACACCGTCACCCTCGACGTCGCCCTGCAGTGGATGGACCAGGACACCCACGAGTACCACGAGGAGCCGCGCAGCTATCAGCGCGGCAGCGCGCTCGCGCTCACCGAGTGGGCGCCGGGCGCCACCTTCTACGCCCAGGCGACAGCCGTGCGGATCGACGCCGTCAGCGTCGGCACCGACCTCGACGGGCTGCTGCAGACCTGGCGGGTCTGCCCGTCCTGCGGCTGGTCGCGGGTGCACCGGCACTCCCAGGGTGACGAGCCGGCCGTGCCGGCCACCTGCCCGCGCTGCGGCGACGCCGGGATCACCGACACCGGGCAGGCACTGCCGGTGCTGCCGCTGGAGAAGGTCTCCGCGCAGGTGTCGCGGGACGCGGCGACCATCTCCGACGCGCACGACGACCGCGAGCGGCTGCCGTTCACCGTCGTCGCCGCCGCCGACGTCGACCCGGCGCAGATCAGCGACGCCTGGCATCTCGACGGCTATCCGTTCGGCGCCGAGTACGTCCGCCAGCTGGAGGTGCGCTGGGTCAACGTGGGGCGGGCCGGGGAGCAGGGGCCGGAGCGGATGCTGGCCGGCACCGCGGTGCGGGCGCCGCTGTTCCTGCTCTGCCCCGGCTGCGGGATCGTGCCGGCGGCGCAGCTCGGGGTGCGCGACCCGCAGCAGGCCCGGCACCGGGCCTGGTGCCCGCACCGCACCCGCATCGACGTTCCGTGGCGGGAGCTGGCGCTCGGGCGGTCGCTGCGCACCCAGGGCGTGCGGATCCTGCTGCCGCCGCAGTTCACCCTGGACCAGTTCGCCGGGCCGTCGTTCCGGGCGGCGCTGCTGCTCGGCCTGCGCGAGCTGCTCGGCGGCGCGCCGGATCACCTCGACGTCCTGGAGGTGCGGATGCCGGTCGGCGGCAGTGAGCGCACGGCGCTGCTGCTGCACGACCGGGTCCCCGGCGGGACGGGCTACCTCGCCGACCTGGCCCGGCCGAGCCGGGTGCGGGAGCTGCTCGCCGCCGCCCTGGCCGTGGTCGCCGACTGCGGGTGCGCCGAGGAGGGGCTGCTGGCCTGCTCCCGGTGCCTGCTGCCGTTCAGCCCACCGGGGCTCGTCGAGCGGACGTCCCGCGCGCGGGCCGAGCAGATGCTCACCGAGGTGCTCGGCGACGGGTGGGAGCCGGTCGGGCTGCGGTCGGTCGCCGACATCCCGCTGCCGTCCCTGGACAGCGCGCTGGAGCTGCGGTTCCGGCGGACGTTCACCGACGCGCTGCGTGCCCGCGGGGCGAGTGTGCGGGAGATCCCGCAGCTGACCGGGACGGAGCTGCGGTTCGGGGTGCCGGGCACCGTGCACCGCCGCTGGACGCTGCGCCCGCAGGTCCGGGTCAACGGCTGCCGGCCCGACTTCGAGCTGCTCTGCGAGGATCCGCAGGTGCCGCGCGTCTACATCTTCACCGACGGCCGGACCTGGCACGCCACTCCCGCCCACAACCGGATCGCCGACGATGCGGCGAAACGCGCCGCGCTGCGCGAGGCGGGGCATGTGGTGTGGGCGGTCACCGACAACGACGTCGCGGTCTTCGAGGCGCTGGCCCGCGGTGAGCGGGCGACGGCGGCCGGTGCCGCCTGGTACGACGACGACGTCCGGCACCGGCTCGTGCCGCTGCGCGCCAAGCGGATCCCCGCCGGTTCCGTGTCGGACGGGCTGGCCACCGCGGACGCCGTCACCCAGCTGCTCGACTGGGTGACGGAGCCGCGGCGGGACGCCTGGCGGGCCCTCGCCGACGGGCTGCCGTTCGCGCTGTTCGACGCCCGGCCGGCGCCGATCGCGAGCCGTTCGGCACTGGCCGGGCTCGCCGCGGCGGCGCTGGACCCACAGGCGGCTCCGGACCCCCGTGCGGGACGCGGCGCGGCCGGTGACCTGCGGGGCTGGGTCTGGCGGCGCGGCGGGCTGGCCGTGGCCTCGGCCGGCTGGCCGCAGGCACCGCACGACATCGGCTGCGTGCTCGTTCTCGACGACCGCGACGAGGGCCTGACCAGCGAGGCCGGCGAACGGGCGTGGCGCAGCTGGCTGGCGTTGTCGAACGTCCTCGGCCACGCGAGCCGCACCGCGCTGTCGCTGGCGCTGTCGCAGAGCAACGGCGAACAGCCCGCGGGCGGCGCCCAGCCGGACACCGAGACGGACACGGTCGAGGAGACCACAGCGGTGACGTCGCGGGCGGATGCTCTCTCGCCGCCGTGGGCCGACCTCGTCCTCAACGCGCTCGACGACGCCGAGAAGACCCTGCTGCGCGGGCTGGCCCAGGCCGGCGTGCCGCTGCCCGAGCAGGGCCATGAGACAGCCGGCGGCTACCCGCTCGACCTCGCCTGGCCGGACGCGCGGGTCGCCGTCCTCGTACACCCCGAGGATGTCGACGCGGACCTGCGGGCCGAGCTCACCGGCGACGGATGGCGGATCGCCGACCCCGACTCGGCGCAGGTCGCCGCCCTGCTGGCAACGGGAGGAACCAGATGAGCAACATCACCATGTCCCGGCAGTTCCGCAGGCGGCTGGACATCGACGGGTCGCTCAAGCAGCGGGCCTGGGACTTCCTGACCAAGCTGATGGCCGACCCGGCCAGCCCCGGCCTGCACATCGAGCCGATCAGGAACTCGGCCGACCCGCGGGTGCGCACGGGGCGGGTCAACGACAACTTCCGTGCCGTCATGTTCCTGGTCGCCGAATCACCGGAGCCGCACTTCGTGCTCGCGGCCGTCGCCAAGCACGACGAGGCGAACGCGCTGGCGCAGCGCCTCGTCCTGACCACGAACCCGGTCAGCGGCGTCCTGGAGGTGATCGAGAACGCGGAGCCGGTCCTCCCCACCATGCCGCCGCCCGGCCGGGAGCGCGGCGCCCGGGGATGGGTTCCGCAGGGTCCGCTGGCCGGTTTCACGCCAGGGGAGCTGGAAGATCTCGGCCTCTCCGCCACACTCGCCCGGCGGGCCGTGAACTGCCCGGACGAGGACGCGCTGGTGGCCGCCGCGGGCGACGAGGGAGTGCCGCCGTGGCAGGCCGACGCACTGCTCGCCCTCGCCACCGGCACGCCGATCGACCAGATCCACGAACAGCTCGGCCTGGCGGACCAGGAGACCGAGCAGATCCCCGCGCAGCCCGACAGCGCCGAGGCCCCCGCCAGCCCCGAAGCCCCGGCCAGGCCGGCGAGCGACGCCGACGTCGCCGCGGCGCTGCGGCGGCCCAGCACGCTGATGGACTTCGTGCACATCGAGACCGACAGCGAGCTGCGGCGGGTTCTCGACGGCAGCTTCGCCGAGTGGCGGGTCTTCCTGCACCCCGAGCAGCGCCGGTACGCCTATGTGAAGACCAGCGGCGCCTACCGGCTCTCCGGCGGGGCCGGCACCGGCAAGACCGTCGTCGCGCTGCACCGGGCCCGCCGCCTCGCGACCGCGCCGACCACACCGACCACGGCAGCCGCGGCGGGGGCGCCGCGGGTCGTGCTCACCACGTTCACCCGGAACCTGGCCGACAACCTCGCCCAGGACCTGCGGACCCTGGACGCCTCGGTGTGGCAGGGCCGGCTCGGCCAGGCCGGGGTGACCGTCCGCGGGATCGACCAGCTCGCCCTGGACGTGCTCAATCTCGTGCCCGCCGACATCCGGGCCGCCACCGGGGGTGATCTGCTCTCCGCCGGGGCCGTCCCGAGGCCGCTGTCCGATGCCGACGAGCGCATCCTGTGGACGGACGCGGCCCGCGCCGCGGGCCTCACCGGCGACCTCGCCCGGCCCGTGTTCCTGCGCGGCGAGTACCGCATGGTCGTCCTGGCGAACGATCTGACCACTCGTGCCCAGTACCTGCGGGTGCCCCGGCCCGGACGCGGCACCCGCCTCACCCGCGCCCAGCGGATGGCGATCTGGGACGCGGTGGAGGCGTACCGCCGCCAGCTCGCACTGGGCCAGACGGCGAGCTTCGCCGAGATCGCCGTCCTCGCCGCCCGCTGCGCCGACGTCCACGCCGAGGCCGGCGGCCCGCGGCCCGCGGATCACGTCATCGTCGACGAGGCCCAGGACCTGCACCCCGGCCACTGGCGGCTGCTGCGCGCCCTCGTCGCCGACGGCCCCGACGACCTGTTCCTCGCCGAGGACTCCCACCAGCGCATCTACGGGGAGAAGGTGGTCCTCGCCCGCTACGGCATCCAGGTGCGGGGCCGCAGCCGGCGGCTGACCCTCAACTACCGGACCACCGCGCAGAACCTGCGGTTCGCGGTCGGCATCCTCGCCGGCGACACCGGCGTCACCGACCTGGAGGGCGACGCCGAGGCCACCAGCGGCTACCGGTCGGCGATGAGCGGCCCGCCGCCGTTCCTGCGCCGCTGCTCCGGGCTCACCGAGGAGCTCGACGTCACCGCCGACACGCTGCGCGGCTGGCTCGCCCCACCGGCCCGCAACGGCAACGGCAACGGCAACGGGTCGAGTTCGGGAGCCGGGACAGCCGGCGGGACCGACGGCGGGCAGGGCGGGGTGGAGGCCGGCAGCATCGGCATCCTCACCCGCAGTGCCCGGGAACGCGACATCGTGGCGCAGGGGCTGCGCGACCGCGGGATACCCGCCCAGGTGATCGCCGGGCACGCTCTGCCCGGTCACGCCGGCGGCCGGGACACCCACCGGTCGGACGCACCCCGGCTCATGACCATGCACCGCGCCAAGGGGCTCGAGTTCAGCCGGGTGGTGCTGTTCGGCATCGACCACCGCAGCGTCCCGTCCGAACGGGTGCTCGCCACCGAACCCGACGACGAACGGCAGGACACCCTGGCCCGCGAGCGTTTCCTGCTCTACGTCGCCGCGTCCCGCGCCCGCGACATGCTCGTCGTCGTCTGGGCCGGTGCCGCCTCGCCGTTCCTGCCCGTCCAGGCGTCGGGGAGCTGAGCGTGCCGGGACGGCGGACGGTCATCGCGGGGCGGTACGAACTGACCATGCCGATCAGCCGCGGGGGGATGGGTGAGGTCTGGCACGGCTACGACACCGTTCTCGACCGCGACATCGCGGTCAAGCTGATCAGGACGGACATCATCGAGTCCGTCGGCCGCGCCGGGTTCGTCAGCCGGTTCCGCCGGGAGGCGCGGGTCACCGCGAAGATCGAGCACCCCGGCGTGCCGACCGTCTACGACGCTGCCTTCGACGAGACGTCCGACCTGTTCTACCTCGCGATGCAGCTCGTCCACGGAGTGTCCCTCGCCGACATCCGCAACGAGCACGACGGGCCGATCCCGCTCGACTGGGTCGTGTGCATCGCCGCGCAGATCTGCGCGGTGCTGTCGCACGCGCATGCGATCCCGGTCATCCACCGCGATCTCAAACCGCAGAACGTGATGGTCGACCGGGTGGGCACGGTCAAGGTGCTCGACTTCGGCATCGCCACCGTGCTCGGCACCGACGTCACCCGGCTCACCACCACCGGGCAGATGCTCGGGACCAGGCCGTACATGTCACCCGAGCAGATCAGGAGCACCCCGGTCAGCCCCCGCAGCGACCTCTACTCGCTGGGCTGCCTGCTGCACGAGCTGCTGACCGGGCAGCGGGTTTTCCACGCCACGAACGAGGTGTCGCTGATCTACCAGCACCTGCACACCCCGCCGACGCCCGTGCGGGCGCTGCGCCCGGACGTCCCGGCCGGGCTGGAGTCGCTCATCCTCGATCTGCTGGCGAAGGAGGCCGTCGACCGGCCGGCGGACGCCTGGGCGGTGCATGATCGCCTTGCGCCGTTCCTGCCCGCCGCCGAGCCTGGCGGACCCGACTACGCCGGCATACCAGGCGCGCTGCCCGACCCGACCCGCCCGTACCTTTGTCTTCACCCACTCGTACGTAACCCACCAAACAAATAAATTTTCACATCGTTATCGATCTCCTCTTTTT